>RZYZ01000126.1 GCA_009930125.1 Clostridia bacterium
GAGATGAAGGACTTCATCACCGGGTCCAGCTCTGCCGTGGAATCAATGATCACCATGGATTTCATCCGATCTCCATGGAGAGTGGCATATTTCATGGCCACTTCACCGCCGTAGGAAGTGCCCACGAAATGAGCGGATGAGATGCCAAGATGCGCAAGGAGCGCTTCCAGCTCCTCCGCATGCTCCTGGAAGGAATAGGGTCCTTCAGGCTTATCGGACTTCAGCTGACCTTTGAAATCGTGCAGAATCACCCGGTAACCCATGTCCTCGAAAGGTTTGGCGAGAACATACCAGCTGTTTGTGCTGGCCATGACCCCGTTGAGAAAGACGATGGTTTCTTCCGCATCCTCCTTTCCTCGGATTTCATAAAAAAGACGGACTCCGTTGACCTTAAAAAATGACATAGTGATCCTCCTTCAATCAGTACGATAAAACATGATGTAACTCTCATGTTTAGAATATCTGAAAGCGTTTGCAAAGTCAATCCGTCAGGAGCTGAAAGAGCATGAAAAAGAGTCCGCTTTTAAAAAGCGGACTCCAGGTTTTTTATGAAAGTTCGGCTCTGTCTGGGACTACAGTCCCATGTCTTCCATGAGCTTATATAGAAACTTCGCGGCACCATCTTCATCGTTGGTGGGTGCCTGAAAATCCGCCATGGATTTGATGTTTTCCACGGCATTGCCCATGGCCCCTTTGATGCCGGCAATCTTGATCATGGAGAGATCGTTGTAGTTGTCTCCGATGACGGCCACATCGGAAAGATCGATGCGGAGGTGCTCACAAAGATGCTTCAGGGCGATGCCTTTGGAGGTGTCGCTGCTGGTCATCTCGAAATTGTATTTCCAGGAGCTGAAGGTGAGAATTCTCTTATCCATGGTGAAACGCTCCATGGCTTTATGGATCTTGTTGAGGTAGGCACTGATGGAGGAGACGCTGTTGGCGCTTTCGATGGAATCCAGAAGGACCTCCATATCCGGCACGACTTTGAGATTGCCCTGGGAAAGGACAAGTCCCAAGACATCCTGTTCCAGCTCTTCTCTCTTCTTCGTGTCCACGGATCCCACATCCTCCAGTTCCTGATGAAGAATATCCAGGCCTTTCTGAGTGATGTAGGTATACTCATCATCGGCCACTTCAAATTCCAGATTCTGGGCCTTCAGATAGGTGATGATCTCCCTGACCTGGTCTTTTGGAATGGAGATGGAATACATCTTCTCTCCGTTCGTGTTGTATACACTGGCTCCGTTGCTGGAGATGATGTAGGGCTTCACGTCCAGTTCGCTGATGATTTCCAGAATGTCATTATAGGATCTTCCTGTGGCGATGCAGATGGGAATTCCTTTGTCCATGGCAGTCTTGATGGCATTCATGCTGTACTCGGAAAGTTTGTGATCCGAGTTCAGAAGGGTACCGTCTAAATCTGTTACAAATAGTTTCATAAAAAAATCCTCCAAAACGTGATTACTCTTATTACTCAGAGTATATCACACGACATCGTTTTCAAGGTCAACGGATTGAAGACAGCTGCAAAATATTTTCTGCAGCTGTCTCTAAAGGTTTTGTTTTTATGCTTTCTGATATCTGTAGATGGCTTTCACGCCGGTATCCAGGGACAGCTTCTCATCCGTCACTACATAGACCTTGGCGCTCTGCTTCAGTGCAAGAAGCGTCAGATCATTGAGCATATCGCCAGACTCCATTTCCACGAGGAGCGGGTCCTTTCCGGGGGCGATTCTGCCGGGGATGGTTTTATTGAGATTCACAATAAGACTGTCCACTCTGCCTTCCATGGCGGCCCGTGCGATTTCGCTGATGTCCTCGGATGCAAGCTCTCTGGATTTCGACAGTTCGTACTGATCGTTTAGTTTTTCAATACGGCTGTTGAAATCGGGTTCCAGCACATCCCAGGCCATTTTTCTCAGTTGCGTCTCATCCAGGGACTGCGGATCCTTCCTGATGCCTTCCTTGGCCAGATAGTCATTGTGGCTGACCTTGGCAAATTCCGTATGATTTTCAGGAAGCGTGGCCAGAATCAGGGGGACTTCCGTTCTCTTGGAATGGTTCTCGAAAATGTATCGGTCCACCCATCTGAAATATTTCTCCACATCGATCTCTTCCTCATCTCGTGCAGACCCGCCATACCCGAATCTGGTGCTGCCGCTGAGTCCCACTGAGGAGCCTTGCATATGATTGTCTTCGGTGAAATAGCCTACCACGTCTTTCAGAGACTTCTGCTCCTCTTCGGGAAGGTCCACTTTTCTCAGTGCGTACCGGTTTCCTTCATAAAGGGTGAAGTCATTTTTATTTAAAGCGAGAATCTGAAAACTGTCATCCGTCTGATACGCGTTCAGAAGGGGTTTGATGTAGAAAGTATCGGATACCTCCACATATTCCATGACCTCTCTCTGCAGTTTGTAGACCACAATGTCTTCCGAGGTGGCCAGAACACCGAGTCCATCCAGCTGGTTTGCCCAGAACTTCGTGTCCTCCTCCAGATTCTTCAGGTCTCTCAGGATCTTATCTTCCTGTTTTCCCCGATAGTCGGAAAGCTTGCTTTCCACTTTCTTCAATAGATTCTTGAAACGAATCTCATTGTTTTTTGATTCGGTAGTTAATCTACTGGTGGGCAGATAGATGGAAACCAATGGTGCTTCCCCTTTTTCAATGATTGGATGTGGAAATCTTTCTGCAACAATGTACGTCATAACATACCTCCTAGATTATTTGAATTTTCTGAACTTAAAAAATAAGGGTTTCCATATTCTGTAAGTGAATTTATTATACAATAAATTATTGAACAGAGTTTAAATATACAATTAACACAAAGGACATAATGGAGTGGTATATTTCTTCACAATCCAGGGCATTTTAAAACCGGCCCCGAAAGGCCGGCTATCAGATATATGAATGTCGATTTGAATCTGCATCTTTTCAGTTTTCTTCTTATTCTTCTTCTTCGTCCACCAGAGGCACTTCAGCAGCATCTTCGTCTGCTTCTGTTTCTTCAGGTTCCTCTTCGGACAGCTGTGCGGATAGCACGATACCGATGAGGTCATCATCTTCTCCGAGTACTTCGACTCCTTCTGGCACCTTGATTTCATTCAGGAAGACCTTGTCCTCGTACTTCAGCTCGCTGACATCGAATTCCAGTCTTTCCGGAATATCTTCTGCGGGTCCCTTCAGCTCAATTTCCGTGATATTCGGCTGGAACAGCAGATGATCTCTCTGCAGCTGATCTTCACCTAAGATATGCAGCGGAATGGAAACGTGAATGATCTCACGCAGGGATATGGATTGGAAATCGATGTGTTCAGGCAGGAACGTCGCTCCGTTTCTCTGAACTTCCTTCACGATTACACTGGTCGTCTTGTCCAGTCCATCCAGCTTGATGATAGATGATTGGGTGTTTTCCTTCAGAAGCCTGTTGGCTTCCTGCAGGGTCAGCTCAACGGGCACGGAATCTCTGTGTTCCTTCCCGTAGATGACAGCAGGAACGAATCCTTCCCGTCTCAGTTTCCTGGCTTTGACACCCTCTCTACGTCTTGCAATTTGATATACTGTATTACTCATAAAATCACTCCTCATACTTTATATCATTTATCTGACTTCTCCATTGTACCGCATAGAAAATGGGATTTGATGTAATTTTGCAAAAATTCAAAGCTTATTGTTCTGTGGTTAACAACAGGTTCTAAAAGTTTACAATGAATTCTTATTTTTATTCTTGTATCAAAGTTTACAGGGATAATTCCGGGGATTGGGCGTAAAAATCAGGCGAATATAGTATAATGATAGAAAGAAATCAAAGTAAAGGTGGGTAAAGTCAATGCTGAAAGTAGTGAAAAGAGATGGAAGAATTGTGGACTTTGATCCGGACCGAATCAAGACATCTGTGGCCAACAGTGCCAGAGATTCTGAAATTCAGATCACAGAAAAAGAGCTGAAACTCATTGCCGGTTCGGTGGAGAAGACCATATCGAAGGTTCGCGGAGAGACTGGAATCACGTCCACCTATGAAATCAGAGGTGCGGTGGTGCGTGCGCTCAAAGACATGGGCTACCGCAATATCGCCAAGGATTTCTACAATCATTCCAAGGTGGTACGGGAACCTGGCAAGAAAGAATAGACAGACATAGACGATGGAGGTGTTTTAAATGGAACTGGTAATAGTAACAGGAATGTCCGGGTCAGGGAAGTCCGTTGCGATCAATGCTCTGGAAGACCTGGGATACTACTGTGTGGACAATCTGCCACCTCAGTTCATCCTGCCCTTTGCCAAGCTCAGTATCGGGACCAAGGGAAGAGAAGAGAAGCTGGCACTGGTGGTGGACGCCAGAAGCAAGGATATTTTCACAGGCCTGCAGGATGAGATCCGCATGCTGGATGAGAACAACTTCAGATATAAAATTCTGTTTCTGGATGCTTCTGATGAAACACTTCTGAACAGGTACAAGGAAACCAGAAGAAAGCATCCCCTCATGGGGAGCAAGGTCACTTCGCTGGAAGAGGCCATCGACATAGAAAGAATCTCTTATGAGACCATCCGCAGCAAATCCGATTTCATCATCGATACCACGTATCTGAGCAGTGCCAATCTGAAGAAGGAAGTGACCAGTCTCTTCTCAGTGGGAGATTTTCACACCATGCAGATCAAGACCGTATCCTTCGGATACAAATACGGCATTCCCAATGATGCGGATCTGGTTTTCGATCTGAGATATCTTCCCAATCCCTACTATGTGGCGGAGCTGAGGGATAAGACCGGCATCAGTGATGATGTGTTTAATTATGTCATGAAGACGGACCTGGCCAAAACGCTGTTTGATAAACTCATCGATCTCATCCTGTATCTTGTTCCGCTTTATATAGAGGAAGGCAAGAGCCAGCTGGTCATTGCCTACGGATGCACAGGCGGCAAGCACCGCTCCGTATCCTTCGCCAGAAGAACAGCAGAGCATCTCAGTGAAAAGGGATATAATGTGGCCACGCAGCACAGGGACATCGAGCGTAAATAACGAAGGATGAAGGAAGTACGAATTCAATGAGTGGAATGAGAAAAGTGACTGCGATCTTGCTTCTGTTTGCCGGAATCCTGGCGCTCTCCGGATGCAAATCAGATAACAGAGAACTGCTCAACAAAAAGATCGCTGAAGGGGAGCTGCTTCTGGCAGAGCAAAGATTCGAGGAGGCTTCCGCCTATTTCGCTGAACTTTTTGATGCGAACCGGGACAGCCTCACCGTCATGGAGAAGCATGAGTTTTCAATTAATATGGCAAAGTCCAGAGAAAATCTTCAGGAGGCGGAAAGACTCATGAAGACGGAGGCTTTCAGAAGTGCTTATGAGAAGCTCAAGGAAATCCATCCGGAAGATCTGGGCGGACAAGAGAGAAAAGCGGAGCTGGAGAATGAAATCCGGGACAGGTATCTTTCCAGCGTGCAGAAGCTCAGTGAAGAAAAGAAGTATGAGGAAGCACTCAGCGCTCTGGATGAATACCAGGACATGGTGGGCAGCCAGGAGGAGCTTGAAGTGCTGAGAAGTTCTCTTCTCGCCGATCTCATCGCGTGGGAAAACCCGGAGAAACCGGAACCGGTGAAAAAGATCGTTGTGCTGGATCCAGGTCATCAGGCGGTGCAGGACAAGGAGAAAGAACCCCTGGGACCAGGCTCAGAGATCCTGAAAAACAGAGTCTCCTCAGGAACCAGAGGAGTGGCGACGGGGGTCTATGAGTATGAACTGAATCTTCTTTTTTCTCTGAAGCTCAGAGACAGGCTTCTGGAGGAAGGGTTTGACGTGCTCATGACAAGGACCGCCCATGATGTCTCCATCAGTAACAAGGAGAGAGCGGAGATGGCCAATGAGGCAGGGGCGGATGTCTTCATCAGAATCCATGCCAATGGAAGTGAAAACAGGGACAAACAGGGCATCATGACCATACATCCGTCAAAAGACAATCCCTTCGTGGGACATCTCAGTGAAGAGAGCCTCCGGTTATCAAAGGCCCTTCATGATGAGATGATTAAAGAGTCGGCAGGGGAGAGCGCCGGCATCCATGCCATGGACAACATGGTAGGGATCAACTGGTCAAAGGTACCTGTATCCATCGTGGAACTGGGCTATATGTCCAATGA
>RZYZ01000470.1 GCA_009930125.1 Clostridia bacterium
TAGGAGAATGGTATCGTAGTTTTCCTGTACTGATTTTCAACGAGTTTGTCGGAGAAGTGGGTGGAAGCGCAGGCTTTGCCAGTGCCATCTCCATCATTGCTGTCATTATCACGACCATCATTTTCCTGATTCAGAAATATATAGCCAACAGGAAAGCCATCACCATGCATACATTAAGACCCATCGAAATTCAGAAGCCTAAAGGCGTGCTGAAAGTGGTCATGCACCTTTTCATCTATTTCGTGGTTCTGGTGTCAATCCTGCCTCAGGTCTACATCATGTACACCTCATTCAAGAATACCAGCGGTATGGTGTTTGTGGAAGGATACTCTTTAGACAGCTATCGCAGAGCATTCTCCGGAATGTCGGATATCATCTGGAATACCATCCGTATTCCGTTTGTTGCCCTGATCCTGACTGTTGCGGTAGGTGTGATCATTGCTTATCTCACGGTGAGAAGAAGCAATGTTTCAACGGGAAGTATTGATATCGTATCGATGATTCCCTACATCATTCCTGGAACAGTTATGGGTATCGCATTTCTCATGGCATTCAATAATGGTATTGCCGATTCGGGAATTCTTGCCATTGGCGGAACCACAACCATCATGGTCATTGCACTGGTCATAAGAAGACTTCCTTATTCCATCCGGTCATCGGTGAATGCGCTGCAGCAGATCCCCATGTCCACGGAAGAGGCTGCATACAGTCTTGGAAGCAGCAAGCTGAATACGTTCCTTCGAATCACCATACCCATGATGCTTCCGGGAATCATAGCCGGTGCCATACTAAGCTGGATCACCATGATCTCGGAGCTGTCCACGGCCATACTCCTGTATACGGTGAGGACTCAGACCATGACCATAGCCATCTATACGCAGGTCATCCGTGGAAACTATGGGGTTGCAGGAGCACTATCAACCATTCTGACTCTATTAACGGTTCTTTCGCTTCTCATCCTGAACAAGGTAGGAAGAACGGAAGACATTACAATGTAATCACTTTTCTCTGCCGGATGCCGAAAGGCATCCGGCTTTTGTCGTTTCCAGGGGAGAGCAGATCTTATTGCAAGCTGCGTAGTGAAACTGTAAACAGAGGGGATAGACGATAAGATGGTTCATAACGGCAGTGGAAGAATGGAGTAACGCACTCATTTGGGAATACTTCAAAGTGACAACTTCATAAAATATTGAGATTTGCCGCATAAATGAGAATAGAGGCGTATAGGGGAGCATAT
>RZYZ01000471.1 GCA_009930125.1 Clostridia bacterium
CTCCGGCAGTATCAGCGGCAGCGGATCCAGAAAGCCCTGCGAAAAGCATGCTGACCATTACGTTTACATGTCCCAGTCCACCCCTGATGTGCCCAACCCAGGCATTGGAGACGTGAAGCAGCCGTTCAGTAATGCCGCCGTCATTCATCACCCTTCCGAGAATCAGGAAGAAAGGTACGGCCAACAAGGGGAAAGAGTTTATTCCTGTGAACATCTGGTTGATGAGACTCATGAACGGAAGCTCTATCTGTAAAATGACAGCAAGAGAAGAGAGCGCAAGGGCAAACGCCACCGGCACCCGGATTGCGATAAAAAAGAAGAAAGTTCCCATAAGAAGCAGCAACGGGTCCATCTATGCGTCCTCCTTTCGAAGAGCGTTCCGGAATTTGTTGAAATCCCCCACGATATTCTCAACAGAAAAAAGCAGCATACAGACACCGGCCACAGGCATGGAGATGAACAGCCACGACTGCGTGACCAGGATAGAACTAAAACGCCGCATCAGCCCCATGTGCGCGAAAATGCTTCCACCATAGATGAGCACCAGCACAACAGCAAGCACCAGAAGTGAAGCAATAAGATCCAGAAAGCTGTTTGTCCTCTCGAAAGATGAGGGAAAAAGATCGACTATGTAGTGCATTCTTTTCCGAAGAGCTACAGCAGCACCAAGAAAAACTGACCAGACGAAAAGGATAAGGGCAACTTCATCCGTCCAGGGGACGGAGATGAGAATATAGTTCCTGGCAAGAACCTGAAATATGACGACACCTGTGAATAGAAGCACCAGGATAAGGCAGCACTTCGTCAGCAATAAACTCAGGAAGTCATTGAGTTTTCTCAACCTCTCCATAGCATCAAATCCTCCTTAAGAAAAGCGTCGGAAGGAAAAGCCTTCCGACGCTGCAGCCCTTACCCAATATGGTTAATTATTTCTTTGAAACTGCGCCCCTTGTCTCCCTGAGAAGTTTCAGCAAATCCTCATTATTATCTGCAGCCATAAGCTCATCGTGAAGAGGCTGGAAGATCTCCATAAAAGCCTCCACATCAACTTCTGAAATGTTGACTCCGTACTTCTCATGCAGGTCTTTCATTATTTTCTTGTCAAACTCTTCGCCCTTGTCGGTAAAGATCCGGGCCACCTCGTCAGAGACGTCCTCTATGATCTTCATGTACTCGGGAGGCAGCTTCTTTGCAGTGGCATCGCTCATGAGGAAGTGGCTCACCATGATAATATG
>RZYZ01000472.1 GCA_009930125.1 Clostridia bacterium
GAAGAAGGCGGTGGTGGAGTCCATGAAGAGGACCTACGACCGTGAAATCTTTGCGGAAACCGGAGCGGTGTACAAGATTGAAATCGCACTTCTGAAGGATATGGCAACCATCACCGTGGATACATCCGGAGAAGGCCTGCATCGAAGAGGATACAGGGAGCATTCCGGAGCTGCGCCTGTGAAGGAAACACTGGCCGCCGCAATGGTTCTGATCTCCGGATATGATGGAACAAGACCCCTCATCGATCCTTTCTGCGGTTCGGGCACCATCCTTATAGAGGCAGCAATGATCGCGCGCAATATTGCACCGAATGTGGACCGTAAATTCGTGTCAGAATCCTGGCCTGGGTTTCCGGAAGATGTCTACGATCAGGTGAGAGAAGGGGCCAGGAATCAGGTCAAATCCCTGAAGCTTTCCATCACCGGATATGACAATGACACCTACGTGCTTTCCACGGCAAAGATGAATGCCAAGAAAGCAGGCGTATTCAAGAATATCTATTTCAATCATCAGGATTTCATGAATCTGAAATACACAGACCGGAATGTGACGATCATCACCAATCCTCCTTACGGAGAACGACTGGGTGAAAGGGAGACCATTGTAAGGCTCATGGAGAAGATGGGCCGTGACAAGGCGGTCAACGAGGATTTCGACATGTATATCCTCTCTGCTCTGGAAGGTTTCGAGAAAGCTTTCGGAAAGAAAGCCCATAAGAACAGAAAACTCTACAATGGTAGAATTCTGACCTACTTCTATCAGTATTTTGCAGAGAAAAGAAAAGAGGAGTAGGAAGCGATGAAGAAGATTATTGTGATTTTTAATGGGGGTACCATTTCCATGAAAGTGGACCCTAAGATCAAGGCTGCTGTGCCTTCTCTTACCGGAGAAGAAATCATGCACATGGTCACCGGAATCGAAAAGCATGCGGAGGTCATCTCCTATAACTTCAGCTCTTTTCCCAGTCCTCATATGACGCTGGAGAAGATGATGGAGCTGAGAGCATTCACCCTGAAGGTGATCCAAGATGATCAGCCCGATGGTGTGGTCATCACCCATGGAACAGATACGCTGGAAGAGACTGCATTCCTGTTTGATCTGACCATCGATACGGAGATACCCATCGTATTCACAGGAGCCATGCGTTCCGGTTCGGAGCTTGGATATGATGGTCCATCCAATCTGGCCCAGTCTATAGTCACGGCATCCTCCAAGGAATCAAGAAATCGTGGAG
>RZYZ01000473.1 GCA_009930125.1 Clostridia bacterium
ACCAGGGTCTTCCAGTGTCCTGCCTTCAGGAATCAGCCAGGACTCGATGATTCTGCCTTCCTTCGGCGGAATCTCCGGCACCGTGTATTCGATGACCACATCACAGGAACCTGCCATCAGCTTCTCCTGCAGCTTACCGTAAGGGATGATGGTCAGCTTATAGGAAGAGTAGGTGCCGCTTCTTGCCTCATGACCGTCAACAATGAGAAACTCCGCGATGTCTGTGGGATCCATGAAACCCGGCAGGTGATCCATTCCACGGATCACTTCATCCAGCCCCGCATAGCTCACAGGAAAGATGCTACGGTCCTCCATGCTGTAGTCCTCCCTTTCCCACTCCATGGCTCTGCCGTTCCTCACAACCTTCTTTCCAGGCTGGTCATAGTCCATGGGCACTTCCAGTACGGAGAAATCATCATGGAGGTTGTATTTTCCCACATTACCCTCTGCATCCGTCAGGGTGATCTTCGCCTCTTTCATGATCAGCGGTGTCCTGTGAGCCAGTGCAACGTCCACTTCCCGATCCGGGTTCATATTGGGATAGGCATACTGGATGGGAAACTCCCGGGTCTCAAATCCGTAGCTTTCCATGGTGCTGATGATGTATTCACCCGCTGCATAGCCGCCTTCCGAGCCGGAGACTCTCCCCTCATACTTCTCGTCGATGAGCTCAACAAGGTGTTCTCTGGCACGCTCCACGCTGAAATCACCCAGGGGTCTGTAGCTGGGTACGAGAAGCAGAGCAAGAAGAAGAGAAACAGAGACGGTCTTCAGGAGAACGGGTTTCCAGTACCTTCTGAGATGTCGAAGCTCCATGAGAAACACCCTGGGCGAAAGAACGAAGTACGCCTGTCTCACATGACTGACAAATCTGGAATCCCGTTTGCTAAATTCCAGTCGAAGCCCTTCGCCCAGAAGATTCAGCGCCATCACTGCCAGGGTGAAGGTGAGCACAGGAAAGACCACGAGCCACCAGTTGTCCTCAAATCGCTCCAGCTGGGAGGTGAGCTTCAGAAGCATGGAGCCCCATTCCGGTTCGATGCTCATTTCATAGCTGGCTCGAAAGGCCAGGGTCTTCACTTCCCGGATGGTGCCTACGAAAATCCCAAGCACCGCCAGCTGCGCAATGAGAAAGATCCCCTGCCCCGCTTCCTTGAAGAAGCTGGAGAGCGCCGTAGGCACCACATGGGGAAAGAGGTTCTGACGGATGATCTGAGGCCAGGTCTTTCCGAT
>RZYZ01000474.1 GCA_009930125.1 Clostridia bacterium
CAAATGGGAGGAGGAATCATTGTGGTATTCTATCGACGAAGACGCCGATGAATCGGATGGCAGCTTGGTGAAAATTGAGGAGATGATGAACCGTATCAGCGAAAATCGTCTTACCGAAGAAGATCTTTCGTATGAGACACTATTCGGAGACCGCGAGGAGATTACCCCACACGAGTATGCCCGGATGCAGACCTTACGGCTGGGATATTTCGTGCATGAAGAGCATTTGACGGGATTGGAAAGCCTTTATCTCAGCATTGAAGATGAGTTTGACATGGAGGAACATCTGGATGAACAGATCGGCATGCTTCTACCGGTAGTCCTTGCGGCCAGAATAACGATGCTGCGCATCCATCTCTTATCGCAGGATGGCCAATAATTTACAGGAGTCAGCAATGGATATACAAACGGTTTTTTTTGACATGGATGGGGTCGTGATAGACTCTGAGATGTTGCATCTCCGTGCATTGGGTCTCACTTTGGAGATGCGTGGGATCTCATATGATAAGGATATTCTTGATGATTTTGTCGGTAGATCCGACAGGTCATTCTTTCAGTACGTCTATCAGCATTTGGATGATCGTATCGATATAGAAGATTTCCTGAAAGAGAAGGATATCCACTTCGGGAATCTCATCTCTGAGTTGCAATTTGTGGAGGGTTTTCCGGAGTTCATGCGTGCTGTGAAAGAGGCAAAATTACAGACAGCACTGGTTACCTCCTCCACCTCGCAAACGGTTCGGAAAGTGGATGCTGTGCTCCATTTCACGCAACTGTTTGACCTGGTGATCACAGCTGATGATACGGTAACGCATAAACCCAATCCGGAACCCTATCTGCTGGCCTTGGAAAGAACCAAAGCGGATGAAGAGAGGACAATCGTCATAGAGGATTCCACTTATGGGGTTATTGCCGGAAAAGCAGCAGGGTGCTTTGTATGCGGTCTGACAACATCCTTCGATGCGTCTAGTTTACAAAGTGCGGGGGCCGATATGGTTGTTGACCACTATCGGGATTTACAGCTCTTTCTCCAGTAATGTCTCCCCGGCTGCATTGATCACCTGCAGGGTGAGTTGTTCTCCCTTCTTTTCCAGTACCATCACCGTGCCATCCGGTTCTCTGTTGCTTCCTCCTATGATGACGGGAAAGTGATTGCCTGCCTCATCTTTTTCTATTACCCGAAAGCGATGGGTATGTCCGTTGAGGGAGACGTTAAACGGAGCC
>RZYZ01000127.1 GCA_009930125.1 Clostridia bacterium
GGGATCATAGATCCGGCTATGACCCGTCCCGTCAATAAAGTCTCCGAAAGTATAGTCCACAGTGAAGTGAAGAGGCTTTTCAAGAAACCGCGACAGATGCTCATTATTGTAGGTCACAAGCATGGGGAAAAGCTCCATATTCTCCAGAGGCATCTGGATGCTTATGCCCAGCTTTTCTGCCACGTTCTGCTTTTCCTGATAACGGTCATAAAGGGAGATCACTTGGAGTGCTCTTTCCCTTGCATAGCCGGGTGCTTTGATGAAAATGAGGGCGCAGAGAATAAGAAGTGCGCCTGCGGCTAAACCCCATTTTCATCTCATCTCCATCTCCCTCCCTCTCCATCACCATGAATAAAGGTTCTTAGGATAATTGACCACCAAATTCCAGTTGGATTCAAAAGCTACAGGGAAGAAAGATGAGTCTCATATTCCGATAGATCCTTAAACCTTCTCACCGGGACATGCTGGGCTTTGAGAGAGTCCTCAAAGGCTATGCGAACGGACGGTGCTGATCATTGCTTTTTCGATGAACTTCACTTCTTTCGCCTTAACAATTTGCATCTGTCATGGTATAGTAACTAGTGGAATATTTTTCTTTACAGTCTGAGTTCATCTCAGGTGAAAGAGAATGCAGAGAACGAAGAACAGAAGATCTGTTCATCAGGATGATTCAAATGAAAACCAGGGGGCAGAGCCATGAAAAAGACAGGATTCGATCCAAAGAAGTATATTGAAGAGCAGTCCAAGTTTATCCTGGAGCGCGTGAACGATTATGATAAGCTTTATCTTGAGTTCGGAGGCAAACTCATCGGGGACAAGCATGCCAAGAGGGTCCTTCCGGGATTTGACGAAGATGCCAAGATCAAGCTTCTTCAGAAGCTGAAAGACCAGGCGGAAATCATCATCGCCGTGTATGCGGGCGATATCGAGCGCAACAAGATCCGCGGAGATTACGGCATCACCTATGATATGGATGTGTTCAGACAGATTGACGAGCTCCGAGGCTACGGACTTCAAGTGAACAGCGTAGTCATCACAAGATACAGCGGTCAGCCCTCCACCAAGGTATTCATCTCTAAGCTTGAAAGAAGAAACATCAAAGTCTATACCCATGTGGCGATACCCGGCTATCCATCTGATGTGGAGAAAATTGTCAGTGAGGAAGGCTATGGCCTGAACCCCTATATAGAAACCACAAAACCCATCGTGGTGGTGACAGCGCCAGGGCCTAACAGCGGAAAGCTGGCCACATGTCTCAATCAGCTCTATCATGAGTACAAGCTGGGCAACCATGCAGGCTATTCCAAATTCGAGACCTTCCCGGTCTGGAACATGCCTCTGAAGCATCCGGTGAATGTGGCCTATGAAGCGGCCACGGTGGATCTTAAGGATGTGAACATGATGGATTATTTCCATTTTGAGCAGTACAATGTGGTGGCCGTGAACTACAACAGAGACCTGGAGATGTTTCCAGTGGTGAAGAGAAGCATTGAAAAGATCACAGGCAAGGAATCCATGTACCAGTCGCCTACGGATATGGGCGTCAACAGAGTAGGCTTTGGCATCACGGATGATGAAGTGGTTCGGGAGGCCTCCAGGCAGGAGATCATCAGGCGAAACTTCATCACCGAATGCGACTACAAGAAAGGGCTCATTGAGGAAGAAATCCTCAATCGTATGAAGCTCATCATGGAAGAGCTGGAGCTGAAAAAGGAAGACAGAGTTCCTGTCATCCCTGCCAGAGAGTATGCGGAGAAGCTCCGAGGAAGAAATGAGAACAAGGAAGTTCCAGCAGTCATGGCTTTTGAGCTCAATGACGGCGAGGTCATCACCGGAAGAAGCTCTAACCTCATGGATTCCTGCTCTGCAGCGATCCTTAATGCCATTAAGTATCTGGGGAACATCGGAGATGAGATCTATCTTCTGTCTCCGGTGATCATCGAGACCATGAAGAGTCTGAAGAAAGACAAGCTTCACAGCAAGATCACAAGGCTCAATGCCAATGAAGTGCTCATCGCCCTGACCATCGGCGCAGTGACGAATCCCACAGCCCAGCTGGCAGTGGATAAGCTGACGGAGCTGAAGGATGTGCAGGCCCACTCCACAGTGATGCTGAGTAAGGATGATGAACAGATTCTGAAGAAACTGGGCATCGATGTGACCTGCGATCCCGTCTATCCATCGGATAACCTCTACTATATGTAATCAGAATGAAATCAGAACGAATAAAGGGAAACGGCTGCAGATGTAGTCGTTTTTTTCTTTGAAAATTTATTTTGTTTCCTTTTCTTCTTTTTCTGGGACACATGGACCTGTAGAATTGTATTCATAGTGAAGGGAGGTTCCTACAGTGCAGAATACGAAGCTTCGAGAAGAACATAAAATGATAGAACTATACGAAAGACATGTGGACATGGTGTATCGCATCTGTTTTTCCTACCTGAAGAATACCATGGACACGGAAGATATGGTGCAGAATACATTCATCAGATTACTGGACCGGCCGGTGGAGTTTGAAAATGAAGAGCATGAAAAAGCATGGCTCATTGTCACCGCGAAAAATCTCTGCAGGAATCATCTGAAAAGCTGGTGGCAGAAAAACGGAAATCTGGAAGAGGAGATGTACCACCTCTCCATGGAGGAGGAGGCAGATCAGAATCTGCTGGAAATGGTGATGAAACTGCCGGAAAAATACAGGGTGACACTCTATCTCTACTATTATGAGGGGTATGACAGCGCAGAAATCGCAAAGCTCATGGAGAAACCCTCTTCCACGGTGCGAAACTATCTTCAGCGTGGAAGAGATCGATTAAAAGTAATGTTAGGAGAGGATATCTTTGAAAAACAGTAAATATGATGAAGTCATGAATCAGATCACTCCTGATGAAGAGACCAGAAAAAGGATGCTCGAAAATATCTTAAGTCACAACAGCGAAAAAGAACAAGGAAAGGTGAAAGAGATGAAAAAGAAAAATAGAACCCTCTTCATGGCGACAGGTGTCGCGGCGGCAGCCCTCATTCTGACCATCGGACTTTCAGGGCTTACTGAAAAGGGAAATGGAGACGTACTCTATGCCAAGGATGGAGTGACCATTACTGCGGTGAACGAGGTTCCAGAGCCTGAAAGCGGATCCCAGGCAGTGACCATGATCTTCAATGAGGAAGAAGTCTTTTCCATGTTTGATACAGTGGCCTTCATGGGCACAGTGAAAGAGATGAAGAACATCAGCATGGATTTTGCCGGCATCAAACATTACAGAGCTCTTGTCACCATAGAGGTGGAAAAAGTCTATGATGGAGATCTCACACCTGGAGAAACCATATCAGCCATGCTGCCTGGACCCGTGGACACCGGAAATGTCATGGGTGCGGATTTCAACATCACAAGAGCCATGAAGCCTGGAGAACGGGGCATCTTCATGCCCATCATCTACAGTACCGAGGAAGTATGGGAAGAGAACGGGAAGGAGCTGAAGATGAAAGACTTTGCCGGCTATGCCATCATTGACACCGTTCGGTTCGCTTTTATGGAAACAGAAGAAGGTCTTCTCTTTGAAAGAGGCACTTTCCCAGCCATCCGTGATGCAAAGACCCTGGAAGAGGTGGAAGCATACATCTTGGAGAAAGTGAAATAGCCCATTTGAGAGAGGGATGTGAGGACGCTCAGTAATGAAGAGGAGCGTCTTCACTGCTGCGTGCAGCATCAGAAGGATTTGAATGGATAATGGTAACAAAAACAGAATGAAATGGGAGGTCATAAAATGAGATATGTGAATGCACAGGAGGTCCCAAGAGAGAAAATCTATTCGGCATTTCAGAAAGGATTTTCAGACTACATGATCCGCTTCCAGATCACCCAGGAGGGATTCTTTGAACGCTTTTTCGTATCGGAGGGCAATGATTTTTCCATTTCCTACGTGGCGCTGGACGGGGAAAATCCCGTGGGACTTGTTCTGGGTGGAGTGAAGGATTTTGATGGCGTCAAAACCATGCGCTGCGGAACCCTTTGCATCGATCCGGCCTATCGAGGAAAAGGCGTCAGTGATGCGCTTTTTTCTCTTCATGAAAAAAGTGCGAAAGAGAGTGGCTGCAGACAGATGTTTCTTGAAGTGATCAAGGGGAATGATCGAGCCGTCTCTTTCTACGAAAAGAAAGGCTACAGCAGAATCTATGACATGAAATACTATGCAGTTGGTCCGCAGGAGCTGCTGGTAGAGAAAACGCGTCTTTTAGAGGAGCTGACCATGAGGGGAATGAGCATAGAGGAGTTCTTTTCAGTGAAAGAGCAGGTGGGAGAAGTTCATCTCAACTGGCAGACGGATTTTCAAGCGATGAAAATCACAGAGGACATCCATTATTTGGGGGTGTACCGGAAAGAAAGGATCATCGGTGCCTGTGCCTACAGGACATCCGGGAAGATCTATTTCATCTGGGTTCACAAGGAGGAAAGGCTTCAGGGCATAGGCGCATCCCTTCTTCAGGAGATCGCTCGTAAGACTCTGGGGGAGAAGATTCAGATGAGCTTTTCCAATCATATGGGGCTATGGGGCTTTGTGCACAGATTGGGGTTCAGAGAAGAGAAGCTTTCACAGTATGAGATGGTGAGGCTTCTGTAGAACCGATTCTTATTAAGAAAGTGAAAAAACTGTTCCGCTGACTTTTCAGTCAAAGGAACAGTTTTTCTAGTTTTCCTTCTTTTCTCCCATGAAGGTCAGGCCGACCATACCAGGACCGGTATGGCTTCCGATGATGGGGCCGATGTAGGTGAGAATCACATCTTTCACAGGCAGGGTCTGTCGGATTTTCTTCTCAAGAAGCTCAGCATCTTCCCTGGAATCTCCATGTCCGATGATGATCACCTGGTTCTCGGAATCCACAGATTCCTCCTTCATCCGGTTGAGAAGTTCCGTGAGGGATTTTTTTCTGCCCATGACCTTTCCGGCATTCAAAAGTTTTCCTTCTGCGTCCACCGTGAGAATCGGCTTGATGCTCAGCGCAGTACCCACATGGGCCTGAATGGCTCCGATTCGTCCGCCTCTTTTGAGGTGCTGGAGATCCTCCACGGTGAACCAGTGGCGGACACTGCCGGTGTTTTTTTCGATCCAGTCTGCAAGATCAGTCAGATCCATACCCTTTTCTTTCATCATTGCAGCGTGATACACCATAAGACCCTGTCCGATGGAAGCGGCTCTGGAATCCACCGTGCGGATGATTCTCTCCGGATAGCGCTCTTTCAGCTCAAGCGTAGCCAGTCTGCTGGCGTTGTGACTTCCGCTGAGTGCTGAGGAAAAAGAGATATGAAGCACATCCCTATCCTGATCCAGATAGCTGGAAAAGATTTCCATGTAGCGCTCGATGTTGATCATGGAAGTGGTGGGTTTTTTGCCCTCTTTCAGATGATTATAGAATGCTCTGGTCTTTTCTCCATGATCATAGACATCCTGAAAGTGATTGATGCCATCCAGTGTGTATTCCATTGGGATCACATGGATACCCAGTTCTTTGATGATCTTCGGCGGCAGATCGCAGGTGGAGTCTGTAATAATCTTATAATTGCTCATAGACACTCCTTTGTTTTCCGAATTGAATAAATGAAATAAGTCCGTTATAAAAATATAAAATAGTACCACTTCATCATAGTGCATCAACCCAAAAATTAACTTAAATTTTCATGAAGCTAATCTTATCAAATGGACCGCAGTATTCCTTGAACAGGCTATGAGGTTTGCCAGAATGAAAGTAAGTGAAAAGGGGATACGGCTGTGATAGAATAAGTACAGAGAACGAGGTGAAGTTATGGATAATAAGAAAGAAAAGAAAAACAGGACACTGGCCGAAAACCGGAAAGCCCGGCACGATTTCTTCATCGAAGAAGTCTATGAAGCCGGAATAGAACTGATCGGCACAGAAGTGAAGTCCATCAGAATGGGTAAAGTGAATCTGAAGGAAAGCTATGCGGAAATCAGAAACGGGGAAATGTTCATTGTGGGCATGCATATATCCCCCTATGAGATGGGAAACATCTACAACAGGGATCCCTT
>RZYZ01000475.1 GCA_009930125.1 Clostridia bacterium
TGTGGTGGCACTGATTGCGCCTTCCTTTGCGGGATTCTACAGAAACAAGGGAGGATTCATTCATGGGCTGAAGGAGCTGGGATTCTCTAAAGTGGTGGAGGTGTCATCCGGTGCGGATGAAGTGACGAGAGCCTATGAACGCTTCATGGTGGAGGAGAATCCCTTCTATGCCATCTCCAGCTGCTGTCCCACGGTGAATCTCTTCATCAGACGGTATTATGAGGAGCTGTCGGATTATCTCATTCCGGTGGTCTCTCCCATGCTTGCCACAGGAAAGGCGGTGAAAGGAGAAGACAGGGAAAGCTATACGGTCTTCATCAGCCCCTGCCTGAGCAAGAAATGCGAACCGCTGACCTTCGGCAATGAAGGAACCGTGGATGCGGTGATCACCATGGAGGAGATCAGCCAGATGTTTACGGAGAGAAATCTTGATCCGGAAGCCTTAAGTCCCTATAGACCGGAGATTTCCGGGAATGATCTGGGGAAGAAGTATCCCCTGAAGGGCGGTATCGGTGAAGGGTTTGAATCCGTGCTCACGGAGAGAGGGTATGACATTCTTCATGTGGAAGGAATCGATCAGGTGAAAGAGGTGCTGGAAGAGCTTCGGAGCGGTTCTCTGGGCAGAGTCTTTCTTGAGCTCAATGCCTGCCATGAATCCTGCATATCCGGTCCCTGCATACCCAAGAAAACCATCAGCACATTTCTTCGGAAACAGCTGGTGAAGAACCATGTGAAAACAGGATGGCCTGAAAAAGGGAGCACCTTATCCTTCTCCGGCATGGACCTTAAAACCACCTATATGAGAAACCCTGTCAGAAAGAAAAAGTTCAGTGAGGAAGAGATTAAAGCTACGCTTGGGCGCATGGGGAAGAGAAAACCCAAGGATGAACTGGACTGCGGAGCCTGCGGCTATGACAGCTGCAGAGAGAAAGCCAGGGCGGTGCTGGAAGGGATGTCCGATGTGGAGATGTGCATGCCTTTCATGAGAACCCGAGCCGAGCATATGAACGACATCATTTTCTATAATTCACCCAACATGATCTTCATACTGGATGAGGACCTGTGCATCACGCAGATGAATCCTTCTGCTGAAATCACCTTCAAGGTGAAAGCCGATGCGGTGAAAAACCTGCCGATCCAGTTTCTGCTGGAAGATCAGGGATTCAGTCGAGTGAAAACTTCAGGATATAACGATCTGAACCGTCGGATCATCTATGAGGAGGC
>RZYZ01000128.1 GCA_009930125.1 Clostridia bacterium
GCACGATAAGGCCTATATGGCAGAGGTGGAAAGTCTTCTGGAGAAGCTGACAGAAGAAGAAAAAGATAAGCTGATTCTCAATCTGGCAAGACGTCAAGAGGAGAAGAATGAGAGAGCTTTTCTGAAGCTGATGGGAAAGAAAGAAATCTCTCCTCAGCCCATCCTGATGAACCAGGATGAAGTGACGTCCTTTCTTAAATGGCTAGATGAAGTCAATCAAGGCATTCTCTATCTGGAATGCAGTTATGATGAAACAGATGAGGACTATCACTGGGATACGGGGTATGAAATTCTGTACGGAGATAAAGAAGGAATCGGCAGTAGAATGAAAGAAGGAGTTCTTCTGGCAGAAAAACTTCTGCAGGGAAAGTACTATGAGGAAGCCCTTGCCCTTTACGATGCCATTCTAGGCACAGCCGTCACAGCCATAGAAGAGGAGTCAGGAGAATGCATGGAGATGCGTTTTTCAGATCTTGTGGATGAGGAAATCATTCAAGTGGATGAAGCCTTCTTTACGCTCTCCAGACTTCTTGCCGTCTATGCTTGCAAAGAAAAGCAGGAAAGAGCGGAAGACTTCTATGAGATGCTCTCACAGCCCCGAGCGCATAAGCTGAAGCTCAGGGACTTCTGGTCCGTCACCTCAGAAGAACTGAAGGGCAAGGAAACCTTCCTCCAAGAATGGGTCGATTTCCTCTCGGAAATCTCCGGAGACCGGGCGGAAGAGCTTCTTTACGAAGCGACCTATGAACTGGCAGGCGTGGAAAAAGTAACCAGACTTGCGGGAGCGCTGAAGGACATTCACCCCAGACTGTATCTTCGCAGCGTAGACCTGTACATCGAAGAAGAGAAAGAGAAGGAAGCCCTTGCCATCGGCTGGAAAGCGCTGGAGGAGATTCCAGAATCTCTTATGATCCGCGCTGAAATCTGTGACAGAATGATACCGCTGGCTTTACGCATGGGTGACAGCGAAGCTGTCCAGAGTCTCATGAAGCTCGCCTTCTCTTCTGATTCGACGCTTCCACGTTACTTGAAGCTCTTTCAGCTGCCTGCATTCAGAGAAGCGATCACAGCTGCTTCAGAAGAAATCGAACTTCTTCCAAAACGCCTATATGGTGCAGAGAGAGCCTTCAGTAGGGAACTTACGACCAACAGCATCAGTGACTATGAACGGGATGTGATTCACTTTTTCAGCGGCAGATTCCATGAGACTTTCGAGAAGTGCAGAGCGGATTCTGCTTCTCTAGGCTGGAGCAGCTCTCTGAAAGGAGTGGTGGTTCCTCTTATCATTCTTGCCCTTAACAATGAGGAGGCTCTGACAGAAGCTGCAGAAATGTTATGGCGGGAAACGGTAGAAAAGCTTGGATACAGCTTCAGGGAAGATCTTCTTCTTCAGGACTTCATGAACTGGAAGCAGGTCATGACAGAAGAAATCAGAGAACTTGAAGATTATATGGACTGGATCCGAGAGGAAACGGACAAAAGAGTAGACGCTGTTGTGGGTGGCGGATTCAGACAGAGCTATTACAAAGCAGCCCTTCTCATTGTTAATCTAGGGGAAATGCTGGAGTCCAGAGGCTGCAAAGGCATCACAAAAGAGCTTGCGGAGCGTTATAGGAACCGTTACAAGAGACATAGAGCATTTAAGGAAGAACTGAACGTTCTGGGGCTGTAGCAGAACCAATGCAATCTGCTTGAGGAGGTTTGGAATGGATATTAGGGCACTCGAAGAAAGAGTAGAGCAGCTCCAGAATGAGAACAGAAGACTCAGAGAAGAGAACCATGCGCTGAAAGCCCGTTTCCTGGCAGAGTCGCAGGAAAACCAGGAGTTTCCGGTTCAGACGGTCCTTGAGCTGGAACCGGACTCCTCCGTTTCCAGCGAACCGATCTCCAGAACCAGCAGTGCAAAGGAGAAGATCGATCTCTTCAAGTCCCTGTTCAAAGGCAGAGAGGATGTCTGTGCAAAAAGGTGGAAGAATCGATCCGGATACTCTCCATACTGCTTCAACGACTTCAAGGAAGGGATCTGCAGAAAGCCGAAAGTGAAATGCGCAGCGTGCATGCACAGCAGATTTGCACCACTGGATGAGGAGAGAATCGAAGGTCATCTTCGGGGAAACTACGTATTAGGCATTTATCCCATGACCCAGAGAGATACCTGCTACTTTCTGGCCATGGATTTTGACGAGGAGACCTGGAAAGAAGATGCGAAGGCGGTGCTTGATGTCACGCGTAGATTGAATCTTCCTTCCTATCTGGAGCGATCTCGTTCAGGGAACGGATGTCACATCTGGTTTTTCTTTGAAGAGGAAGTCAAGGCGAAGGCAGCCAGAAGAATGGGCATGACCATCTTATCCATGGCCATGGAAGAATGCGGAAGTATTGAGTTCAGCTCCTATGACCGACTCTTTCCCAGTCAGGATTTTCTTCAGAAAGAGGGATTCGGGAATCTCATTGCCCTTCCACTGCAGAAGGAACCCCGAGAACTTGGGAACTCCGTATTTCTGGATGCGCATTTTGAAGTGATTCCAGATCAGTGGGCTTATATGGCGCAGATGCAGAGAGTCACGAAGGAAGCCCTTCAAAGGGTCGGCAGAATGGCTCCTGTGGAAGTGAAAGAGGAAAAAGAGAATAGAAGCATAACACTGGAAGAGCGCGTCGGGATTAAGCCAGAAGACTTTTCCGTAAGCATCTCCATAGAGGAAAGAAACGGGATAAGGATTTCTAAAAAGGGGCTTTCGCCCCGAGCACTTTATTTTCTCAGAGGACTGGCATCCTATGCCAATCCTGAATTTCTAGAGAAGCAGGCTATGCGTCAGACTACATACGGGATCCCAAGGATGACCATTGTCTATGAGGAAGAAGAGGATGTCATCACGCTTCCCAGGGGCAAAGAGGAAATCCTGGTGGAGAAGCTTAGTGCCCTAAAGATACCATATGAAACGAGTGATGAAAGAAAGAAGGGACTGCCCATCTCTCTGTCTTTCAAAGGAGAACTGAGGACTCAGCAGGAAGAAGCCTTTGAGTCGCTGTCACAGCATGAGAATGGTGTGCTGTCTGCAACCACCGGCTTCGGTAAAACCGTGGTGGGCGCAAGACTCATCGCGGAAAAAAGATGCTCAACCCTGGTGCTTGTCCATACGCGTGAGCTGGCAGAACAGTGGAGGAAGAGACTGGATGAGTTTCTCCACATCCCTATGGAAGTGCTGCAGACTCCAGGTAAAAGAAGACAAAAGAAATCCGTCATCGGTCAACTGGGCGGAGGAAAGAATGAACTGCATGGCATAGTGGACATTGCACTCATGCAGTCTCTGTTTGAAAAGGATAAAACCGTCAAGCCGCTCCTTCATGAATACGGCCTGATCATCGTAGATGAGTGTCACCACATTTCAGCAAAGAATTTCAGCAGGATTCTGGCTGCCGCAGATGCGAAGTATGTCTATGGGCTCACAGCGACACCCATCCGGAAGGATGGTCATGACCCCATCATCTTTATGCACCTGGGACCGGTACGCTATAGAATCGATGCCAGGAAGGAGGCGGAAAAGAGAGCCTTTGATCATTTCATCCTGCCCAGATTCACAAATATCAGACTGCCATTGGGGAAAGAACGTAATGAGTGGTCCATCACAGAGATCTATAAGAGAATCTGTGAAAGTGAGATTCGAAATACAATCATCACAGAAGATGTGATGGAAGCACTAAAAAACGGAAGACATCCACTGGTTTTGACTGAACGGGCAAGTCACGTGGAAGCGCTTTCGAAAATGATGGAAGAGAAGGGGCTCTGTCCCATTGTTCTTACAGGAAGGATGAAGACGAAGGATAGAAGAGCAGCCTTGGAGAGAATCGCTTCCATGGACGAAGAGACCCCATCGGTAATCGTCGCCACAGGAAAGCTCATCGGTGAGGGATTTGATGTGCCGAGACTGGATACACTGTTCATGGCCATGCCCATTGCATGGAAAGGTACCATAACGCAGTATGCTGGAAGACTGCATCGAAACTCTGAAAACAAGAAAGAAGTGCGAATCTATGACTATGTGGATGTACATATTCCCGTACTGGAAAGAATGTATCAGAAGCGTGTATCAGCCTACAAAGGACTCGGATATGCATTAAGAACTCAGGAGGCATACAATCCTGAAGAAGGAATATTTGATGAGGAAAGCTATCTAGAACCGATGATGGAAGATATAAGAAGAGCAAAGTCGAACATTCTTATTTCCAGTACCTATGTTTCAGGGAAGAGATTGAAGGAAATGAAAGCACTGCTTCTTGAAAAGTATAAAGAAGGAATCCGCGTGACGCTTTACCTCAGACCACTGGAAGAAGCTTCAAAGATACAACATAAAGGTTTGTCTGAAGATCTTCTTGAACTGGAAGAAAATGGAATCACAGTACTTTATGCCAGAGAAAATCATCTTAAATTTGTGATGATGGACCATGATCTTCTCTGGTATGGAGGGATTGATCTATTGTCCGGGAAGAAAGGTCATGATTCCATCGTCCGTGTCTATAGTGAATCCCTGGCAGATGAGCTTACAGGTATTTTGTCTAAGGAGTAGATGAGGCTGAATCAGAATATACGGAGAGATTAGGGTGGAAGATGCAGCCATTGAAGCTAGATGGGATGTCATTATGTGTATAAACTACATGTTGCTATAAGTATTAACAATGGGTGGGTTTTCCAAGAATCCAGATAGGATTGCAAAGAGAAAAATAAAGTATGCCAGTTCAGGACACAAGTAGTGCACAAGTTTCTGCCACAAAGTATACCGCTTAGTGCCAGGAAAAAGTCACCTCTCATCTGTTGTGTGATAACCTCTATGATATATGACGATCAGGAATTACTAGATGAAGGAGTTAGAAATACCCATAACCTTCCTACCTGATGACAGTATAGAATACCAGCTGAGCATTGGCGTGAGATGGAATGCAAGAGATAAACGCAGAGCATATTGGAAGCGCCCGATTAAGAAGTAAGAATGAATCCCACTAAGTAGCATGATGGAAAGAAACAAAAGACTCTGAATACGGCAAAGCCGTGGAAGCAGATCATGAAGAGATTAAAAAAGTGAACTTTAACTACAAAGGGGTTCGTGTAAAGTAACCAATGATCCTTAACTTATTTTAATAAGGAGTAGTCTGCTTGCTTATAAAGACGAGATCTACCGCTGTTATCAAGCTATATGCATATGTTGAAGTAGATATATACATCAAAACAAAGGGATAGGCAGTTTCTTGTGGGATATCTAGAACCAATAGCGAGATTATCTGCATATTTTATTTTCTATCTGCATATAATAATGCTAAAATTATGCACATAGAATACAGCGTAGGTAGGTGATACTGGTGAAAAAGTTTAATTACAGAGAAATGAACAGTGAATTAATGGTCCCCGAGATCATGAATCTAGTATCGAAAATACATGAGTTTAAAGGCAAGCAAGAACTGTTCATGAGGGCTAAACCAGATATTCTAAAGGCCATGCTGGAGGTAGCAAAAATTCAAAGTACCGGTGCGTCCAATAGAATTGAAGGGATCTTTACTTCCGATGCCAGGCTTGAAGAACTGGTTTCAAAAAAGGCAGAACCTATGAATAGAGATGAAGAGGAAATTGCAGGATACAGGGAAGTTCTAAATACAATTCATGAGAATTACGATTATATTACCCTGAGATCAAGTGTGATTTTGCAATTGCACAGAGACCTTTATAGTTTTCATCCATCCACCAATGGGGGACGATATAAGAATCAAGACAATGTCATTGAAGAAGTGGATGAGAAAGGAACTCGCCGAATTCGGTTTAAGCCCTTGTCCGCTTTTGAAACGCCAGAAGCAGTAGAGAACTTATGTAGTGCATATCATGAGGCCGTTAATGAGGGGAGAATTGACCCCTTAATTCTAATATCGAAGTTTGTATTGGATTTTCTAAGTATTCATCCTTTTAATGATGGAAATGGAAGGATGAGTAGACTCCTAACACTACTACTTCTATATCAACAAGGTTATATTGTTGGAAAGTATATCAG
>RZYZ01000129.1 GCA_009930125.1 Clostridia bacterium
ATCTCAGCGGATACCTGATTCTTTCTTGCTTTGGCTGTTTCAACCTCCACCAGGGTCAGTCTTCTCTCTTCATCCAGAGCAACCACTTTATCAAAATCGGATAGATCGATGCTTTCTCCTCTGTCGCTCATGAGTGCTTTGATTTCTTCCGTGTTTTCTCTTATTCTTTTGATGTCTAACATTTCCTTCACTCCTTCTCGTAAAAATATATATAAAAAAGAGTCCTATCATCCTGAAGGGACGATAGAACTCGTGGTGCCACCCTAATTCGATGGACAAAAGGTCCATCCTTCACAAAGATAACGGTCTTCTCCGTACTGCGTTTACAGTCCCTCAGAGGTGGATTCCTAAAATTCGAACTGCAGATTCACACCAGCCATCTGCTCTCTTTCTGATTCTCATCCTAGTACTAGTCTCGTCAACGGTTTATTTCAATTTATTATAGCCTTAAGTCCTGTAAAGGTCAACTCTCAATGGTCTTCGTCACGATGATATTCACACCAGTATTCAGGATATTGCTGCAGATGATGTCTCCTCTTTCCAAGGGCACCCCCACATAGATTCTGGACAAAACCTTTGAGATCTCAATGAAATGACTGCGGTCTATGGGCTGGTCGCTCTTCACCGGAACCATGGCGTGACTCTCGGAGCCCTTGATTCTCACCACACTGGTATAGTACTCACTTTTCATTTCCTTCTTCTCCTTTAAATGCTATCGAATTCCTTGATTCTCGCAAAGATGATCTGAGAGTCCTTCTTGTCGTTCATAATCTCCAGGGGACTCTTATGAAGCTCTCTGGCCAGAATGCCGATGACCTTCGTCAGGCAGTAGGATCCCTGACATCTGCCGAAGATGGTCCCTGTTCTTCTTCTTACACCTTCCACGGTTCTTGCACCCATGGGACGTCTAATGGAATCCACGATTTCACCTTCCGTCACATTGGAGCAGAGGCAGACCATTTTCCCGTACTTCGGATCAATCCTGATGATCTCGTTTCTTTCTTCATCGCTCATTTCCCTGAAGCGGTAGTATTCTCTTCTCTTCACTTTGAAATCATTGTTGGAAGTGGCCTTGAACTGCTTCAGAACCAGCTCCACCGCATCGGTGGTCAGCGCGGAGAACACATTGTCCACCGCATAGTTCTTTGCCTGAATGTGGATGTATCCGTCCTTTGCATATTCCTCATCAATCAGGATGGGCTCCGCCCAGTACCTGCTTTCATTGATGATATCCACTCTTTCCGGAGGGAAGGGTCCGATGACGCTTTCCACTTCCTTCTTCATCTGGGAAAACTCCTTGGAAGAGCCTGTCTGAAGCGTCGCCAGCAGCTTGTTGGTCGAGGTGGGTACAAGGGTGATGACTTCTCCATTATCCTTGTATTCCTTGATGATGTGTTTCACTTCATTCATGAAGTCCTTCTCCACCAGCATGTTCTCCACAATGCCTTCTTCTCCCACCACCTCAGAATCTTTCTTGATGGTGTATTTGTCTCCGAAGGTGGTTCTCACCACAACCCTTGCTGTATAGCGGTTCTTGTTGGTGGTGACCTTGATTCCGCCACGGGGCAGGTCCTGAATATCAAGGACCTCTTCTTCCACTCGGAAGCTTACTCCATTATCATAGGCGATTTCAGCCATGGCAGTGGCGTAATCATAGGGGGAGATGACTCCGGTGTTCATGGAATAGATCACATAGCCTTCGTGGGGCTTGATGTTGTGGTTCATCTTATTGGCTTCTTCTGATTTCAGCAGGGAAACCCCTTCGATTTTTCTTTCCAATGCTCTTTTATAGATTCTCTCCGCTTCCTTATCACTGGGATACACCGTGAAGGACGGCACTTTCTCATAGAAGACATCCAGCTCTTCGGATAATCTGTCCAGGTTCTGATTGCTTCTTCGGATCAGTTCAAAGACCCGGTCATCTTCAATATCCTTCCCATCCAGTATCAGGGAAGAATTGAACAGTGCCACATCTTCCGCAATATCAAAGTTCTTCTCGATGACCCCGATATTGAGATTGTACTTGCATAACTCATAAGCCATGGAGCAGCCGATGAGGCCTCCTCCAAGGATGATTACATCATAATCCATAGCTTTTCCTCCTTCTGCTACTGATCAAACATGGACTCCAGAACGCGTTTCAGTTCATCCATGAGTCTTCCGTATTCCGCCCAGTCTCCAGCCCTCTGGGCTGCAGTGGCCTGGTCGAAGAGATCATTAGCTTCTCTTGCCAGCCCCTCTTCCACAACGCCTCCAGGGCCTTCCTGCTCCTCACCTACAGTGAAGTCGAACAGCTGTCCCAGTGTGCTCATGAAGGTGTCTCCTATGACGATCTGGTCATCATTGGACAGCACATATCTCTTGATTTCAGGAATGGAGTTTTCTCCTTCCGCCACCAGATAGATGGGCACCACATAGAGAAGACTGTTCTCGATGGGGGCGATGACCATATCTCCGAATTCCACTGCGGACCCTCCACTGTCAAGCAGGGAAAGTTCCTTGGAAATCTCCGGATCCTGGTTCAGCTTGTTTCTGAAAAGATACGGACTTGAAACGGTCTTCTGTGGCGGGAACTTGTATTCCACCAGCTGCCCGTAATGGTCTCCTTCCATTCTCACATTGACAATGGCCACCATGTTCTCTTTCCCTTTGATGGTGTAGTATTCTGTAAATACCAGTTCCAGTCCTTCTTCATCCCCAAAGGAGGTGAAGAGAGAGTAAGGTTCCTGAGCCATTTTTTCCTGATCGTTTGTGGTGGTGACCTTCGATTTTTCCCAGACATCTTCTCCGTTGTAGAAAATCCCTGCATCGGTCACATGATACTGTTCCAGAACCGTTGTCTGCATTTCAAAAAGATCTTCCGGATATTTGATATGCTCTTTCAGAGGTTCCGGCATATCCTCCAGATCCTGGAAAAGACCTCCGAAGATCCGGTTGTAGCTGGTGGCGATGGGATCCTTCGGATCAGCCAGATAGAAATCCACCTCTCCGGTATAGGCATCCACGGTGACCTTCACGGAATTTCGAACATAGTTGATTCCGTTGAAGGTTCTTGCATTGGGGTATTGGTCCGATATGGTATAGGCATCGATCATCCAGTACACTTTACTGTCTGCTACGACAAGATAGGGATCTGAATCGTAGGTCAGAAACGGCGCAATGGTGATGACCCTTTCTCTGATGTTTCTCTTTCTGATGATGCTTGAATTTTCATCAATCAGTGAGGAAATGAGAATCTTCGGTTCTTTCTCTTCAATGGCATAGAGCAGTCTGTTGAAGAAACTGAGCCTGATGCCTGCATCTCCGCTGTAGCGATAAGTCTCATTTTCTCCCCCTCTGGGATAATCGAACTCATCGTATTCCGTGCCGACGATGACATAATCGGAAACCAGTTCTCCGAAATAGATTCTCGGATTCTCCAGCGGAATATCTGTGGTGTTGGTCGTTGGAATATCCTTCATCAGAAAGTCCGGCTGTCCCTGTGAGGTGGCCGTGCTGGAATCGGACATGACCACTCCGTAGCCATGGGTATAGAACAGATGCATATTCTGCCAGGTACCGGGAGAGATGAGATTCCTGTCTATTTCTCTGGCTGAGAGAAACACCTGCTTCTTTTCTCCGTTGATGACATATCTGTCCACGTCCACATCATTGAAATCGTAGTATCCTCTGATGACCTGAGCCTGCTTGATGAAATCCAGCGTATGGCGGTAGGAATTGATCTTGATGCTGTCAACCACATCTCTGTTGGCATTGATCTCAGAAGGAGTGATGTCCTTATCCGCTTCAAACTGCCTGATTTCCACATCATTGATACCGAAGGCCTGTCTGGTCATGCTGATGTTGTTCTCAATATAGGGTCTTTCTGTTTCCAGCTGATTGGGATTGACCACCAGGGCTTCCACCGCGAAAACGGCCACAACTCTTATGAGGCTCAGTGCGAAGATCCCTACTACAGGATACGCAATGAGATTGGCTTTCTTCTTGAGGATCCCGTAAGCCACCACCACCGCGGATACCGCAGACAGCAGGGCTATGATACGGAGAAAAGGTACGTTGATCCTGATATCCGTATACCCTGGCCCATAGACAACACCGGATTCATTGAACATCACAAGGTAGGAATCCATATAGTACTTCAGCGCCAGAAGGACCATGAAGAGAGAAATCAGCATGGCCAGAGCTCTTCCGGCAAACTGGATGAATCCGCTCTTGATCACGTGGAGTATTCCTCTCGCATTTCTGAAGTTCAGTCTGTTGAAGGAACTCTTTGCCGCAATGAGCAGATAAATCAGAACCGTGAGCAGAACCAAAAGGACCACCACAGAAATGGCCATGGAAACCAGGAACTGGTACATGGGCAGTCTGAATACATAGAAGGAGATATCCTTGCTGAAGATCGGGTCCACCTGGTTAAAATCCACACTGTTGAAATACTGCAGGATCACATACCAGTAATCCGAAGCCAGTCCATAGGCTACGATGAGAAAAAAGATCCCTGAAATGGTATAGACATAACGGTTCCTCTTTCTGATTTCTTCATCCGTTTTCCTGGGATAGGAAATCAGGTCATATTTCTTCGCTATGCTTTTATAGTAAAGGATGGAAATGATGTAGAGCAGAAGAAAAATCGGCAGCGTCAGCCCGGCGATGGCCAGCGCTCGTGTGAGATACGTCCTTGTATAACCTACCTCATCGAACCATTGCAGATTGGCAATGATATGGGTTGAGTTGAAAAGCAGGATCAGAAGACCCAATAGGATGCCAAGGACCACATAAATATTCTTCTTGCCCCCAAAGAATTTATTCCATTTGAAATTGAATTTGAAATTCGGATTGATGTCGATTTTCATAGGATATTCCCTCCAGATTGTTTATTGCTGTCTGAATCAATAGCGTTCATCATGCTTCTTCAACAGGTTGTGATAGAACTCCAGTCTCCCGTTCTCCCTTTCAGCGACCTGATCTTCATTTTCATGATGGGTGCCCACCACCTCATAGAAAACGGGTTCTTCGGTGAATACATGGTTTTCACGCAGAAGATCTTCTCCCCTTTGTCCATGGAGTCTGTAGGACTTCATGAAACTGCGCTTCTCAAAGGGAGAGCTTTTCTGAAACAGTTTATCGATGATCACCGCAAGACTTTTCTCCGCGATATTGAGAGGCCTCTGGATTTTCCCGATGTCATGAAGCAGCACCGCTTTGATGAAGCTTCTGTCTTCACTGGAACCCATCTCCTCCAGGACACTCTTCGCCACCAGAATCGCATGAATCTGCTCAGACTTCTGAAGCTTTTCAAATAGGAAGATTTCCTGCTGATTCAGATATCCGGAGATGAACTTCAGATCCACCGCCTGGTATCCATAACGGATATTCTGTAGAAATTGTCTGATACGTTTGACCATCATTACCTCGTGCTCTTTCTTCATCATAGATTAAAGGATTACAGAGCTTACTTACTATATTATAATTATAATCTAAAATAGGGCATAAATTGCTTTGTTTAGAGAATATTAATGGAACATCCCTAGAATTGAACGACAAAATCCTTCCAGTTACGGTATAATGAAGAAAAGACTTGGGGGATGATTTAATGAAGATACACAAGAACCAGCTGCAGGTGAAGACGCACAAATCACAGGATTTTTATGAGATTACCGACGAAGTCAGAAAGATCGTCAGGGAATCCGGTATAAATGAAGGCATTCTGACGGTATTTTCACCGCACACCACTGGAGCGCTCTGCATCAATGAAAACGCAGATTCTGATGTCATTGAAGATATGATTTACGCGCTCGATAAAGCCTTTCCCGATGATCCCAAATTCAAGCACATGGAAGGAAATTCCCAGGCTCACCTGAAGTCCATCAATCTCGGAAATACCCTGAGCCTCATTGTAAGTGGTGGTCGTATCGACATCGGCATCTGGCAGGGCATCTTCTTCTGCGAATTTGATGGCCCTCGTGATCGAACCGTTACGGTTCATATCATGGGAGAATAGCATTATAATTATGAAACCGAAGGGAAATCC
>RZYZ01000007.1 GCA_009930125.1 Clostridia bacterium
GGATACAGTCTAGATGAAGCCACCCCGGACAATAGACTGGATGAGAGGCATCTGGGAGAGCTGGAGGGTGTGGAGTATCATATGCTCCACAAAGAAAACCCGAATCTTTTTGTGGAATGGAATGAAGACTGGCTTCATTATAAGCCGGGCGGTGGTGAAAGCCACTTCGCATTTCAAAAGCGGATCGCTTCATTTCTGGAGGATCTGGAGAATCAGTATACCAATGGAGAACGCGTACTTGTGGTCTGTCATGGTGGAACCATGAAGACGATCTTCTCTCATGTGTTCATGCATGATGCGGATTCGTTTTTCAATATCGAAATCTATAACTGTTCCATCATGAGACTGAAAAAGCATAGAGACCGATTTGTTTTTGATGCGCTCTATAATATTGACGATTACTATGATGAAGGTGAGGGCAGGGAAACATGAAGCCTCTGAAGATCGGAAAAGTCATTTTTGATGACGGTTCCTTCAACATCTGCGCCACATTGACCCCAGGGACGGTGGAGGAACTGAGAAAAGATCTGAATACCCTTAAAGGGAGAGCATTCAGTATCATTGAATGGAGAGCGGATAGTCTGCTTCTGACAAGCAGATTATCTGAGGAAATAGCAACAGGCATGAGACTGATTAAAGAAGTATTTCCTGAAAAACCTCTGATCTTCACCTATCGATGGAAAGAAGAGGGGGGACAGACTTCGCTGGAACCGAAGGAACTCTTCAGAATACGCAGAGAAATAGTAGAGCAGAATCTCGCTGATATCTTGGATATTGAGATGTACTGGTTTCGGAATGCGCAGAATGAAGAGAATCTGGATGCGTACTTCAGTCTTGTGAAAGAGGCGAAGAAAAAAGGGATGAAAGTACTGCTCTCCTGGCATGATTTCAGTAACACCCCGGATGAGGAGCAGCTGCTGCGCATCTTTAGAACCCAGGAGAAACTGGGCGCGAATCTGGCTAAGGTTGCTGTGGCTGCAGTGGTGGAAAGCGATGTGGACCGGCTTATGACGGCCTCTTTCAGAATAGCGCAGTCTCTCACCATTCCACATATCGCTCTTTCCATGGGGGACCTGGGAAAGAGATCCAGATATGACAGGAAGAGATCCATGACCTGCGTCACTTTTGCGCCGGTCCATAATCCTTCAGCGCCAGGACAGCTGCCTCTGGATGAACTCCATGAGAGGCTGAATGAAGAGCAGGAATGAGCATCAGTCAAATCAAATGGAGGTGAAAATGGTGCTGAAATATCAGAATCTCATCAGCAATATGTCTTTAGAAGAGAAAATCAGACTCACATCGGGAAAAGACAACTGGAGAACCGTGGAAATGAAGCATCTGGAGATTCCTAAAATCACCCTTAGCGATGGCCCCCATGGACTGAGACATCAGGAGGAAGGCCAGGATCATCTGGGCATCAATGATAGTAATCCAGCCACCTGTTTTCCGCCTGCATGCCTTACTGCAGCATCCTTTGATGAGAACCTGCTTTATGAAATGGGTAAAGCCATCGGATATGAAGCGCTGTGCCAGAATGTGCAGGTTGTGCTGGGCCCAGGGGTCAACATCAAGAGAAATCCGCTGTGCGGCAGAAATTTCGAGTACTTTTCGGAGGATCCCTGTCTTTCTTCAAGACTTGCTACTGGGTGGGTCAGAGGCGTCCAGAGTATGGGAGTCGGGACCAGCCTGAAGCACTTCGCCATGAACAATCAGGAAAACAACAGAATGAAATAGGACAGTCTGGCAGACAGAAAGACCATGCATGATATTTATCTCAAGGCATTTGAAGGTCCTGTCAGGGATGCGAAGCCTTATACTGTCATGGCATCCTATAATCTCATCGATGGCGTCTATGCCTGCGAACATCCGTATCTATTACGGGATGTGCTGAGGAAGAAATTCGGATTTGAAGGCGTCCTTGTCACAGACTGGGGTGCGATGAATGACAAGGTGAAATCTCTACAGGCGGGACTTGACCTGGAAATGCCCGGAGGAGCCATGTATTTCGATGAAGAAGTCAAAGAAGCCATAGGCTTAGAGGAAATGGATGTCAGGCACCTGGACCAGGCGGTAGACCGCATACTGGAGCTTGTATTCAGAACCCGAAACAGCAGAGAAGAAGTGCTGTCAGAGTATGGTCCTCTGGATAAAGAATCCGTGGATCGGGAAAAGCACCATGAACTGGCAAGAAGAGTTGCCAGGGAGTCCATGGTTCTTTTGAAAAATGAAGATGGCATCCTTCCTCTGGAAAAAGAAAATGCGCCAAGAATCCTCGTTACAGGTGTCCTGGCGGAAAAGCCCAGATATCAGGGGGCAGGAAGTTCACATATCAACCCCTACAAAGTGACATCGCTTCTGGATGGGCTGGAAGGGCGTCAGATCCCCTACAAGTATTATCAAGGATACTCATTGACAGATGGGGTTCCGGATGAAAGTCTAAAGGAGGAGATTCTGTCAGCTATAGAAGAAGATGACATCATTCTGGTGGCCGCCGGACTTCCTGACGAGTATGAATCAGAGGGGTTTGACAGAGCGCATATGAGGCTTCCGAAGCAGCAGGATGATCTGATTATGAAGCTCACCAAGAAGAGCAGGAAAGTCGTCGTGCTGCTCTATGCGGGTGCTCCAGTGGAGATGCCCTGGGCTGATGCGGTGTCGGCGATCTTCAATCTCTACCTTCCTGGACAGGCGGGAGGAGAAGCGGCAGTGGATCTTCTCTTCGGAGAATACAGCCCCAGCGGCAAACTTCCTGAAACGATACCGCTTCGTTACGAAGATCATCCGACATCAGAAATATTCGGCGTAGATAATTATGAAGTTGAATACAGGGAAGGGATCTATGTCGGGTACAGATACTTCGATAAGGCAGAGAAGGAAGTTCTCTTTCCTTTCGGACATGGACTCTCCTATACAGCATTCCAGTACCAGGATCTTTCTCTTTCACGAAAAGAAATCAGGATGGAGGAAGAGGAAGAGGTGACGGTTTCGTTCAGACTTCGAAACACAGGACCAGTGGAAGGGAAGGACACTGCCCAGCTCTATCTGGAGCGAGTGAATCAGGAAGGATATGTTGTGAAGAAGTCCCTGAAGGGATTCAGTAAGATTTCCTTGAAACCAGGAGAAGAGAAGAACATAGAGATCAGGCTTCGAACAGAGGATTTTTGTGAATATGATCTGAACCTCGAGAAAGAGGTGCTTTATGAGGGCGGTTACCGCATTCATATCGGATCTTCTTCGCGGGATCTCCGATTGACGACAGAAATCAAATCCACTGGCATCCAGCCTGATATGGCTACTGTTCCGGAATATTACAAGAAACCGGAAGGAAAACCATCGAGTAGAGATTTTGAAATGCTCAAGGGAACTCGAGTCAGAAAAATCCAGACAGGGAAGCCTTACACAGTGGATCATACCCTCTACGAAATGAAGGATGCGCTGCAGATGAAAATTGTCATGAGGATTCTGAAAAGGATGCTGGGTGGAGCCACAGGGGTTAAGGATGAAAATGACAATGCCTATAAGGTAGTCTACTCCATGTTCATGCACACCCCCATCAAAAGGCTGTCTTTACTTTCTCCAGACAAGATGCCGAAGTATCTTGGAGAATCCATTGTTCATATTGCCAACGGGGAGTTTCTGAAAGCGGCGAAGAAAGCACGAGATAAGAAATAACGGTCACTACGGTTTCTGTATGGGCTGAAATGGGAAAACCTGAAAGACGCAGTTCAGTATGCGCTCTTTCAGGTTTCTTTGTCCTTGTTTTCATGTTCTTTTTCAGATTTTTCGTCCTGGCTCTGTTCCTGCTGGAACTTTCTGGCTTCCTTCGCCAGTTCCAGTGCCTTTTGCCTTGCTTCCTTCGCTTTTCTGCGTCTCTCCTTCTGATATTCGATATCCGGCTTATAAGCAAGATAAAGTCCCGAAACAATCCCCACATAGATGAAGATTCCTGCAAGAAGTCCTATAATATATTTTGTTTCCATATCATCACCATACCTTGATTTATTATACCATCTCTGTCGAAGCTTAAGAAGCTGAAAGTAGAAAAATCGGAAAACGTGGTATAATTTTAGATGGGTGATGAAAAATATGGAACCTTTAGCAAGTAAACTGAGGCCTAAAAATCTGAATGAAGTATTGGGCCAGAAACATCTCATCGGAGAAGGGAAAATCCTGTCCAGCATGGTGAAGAGCGGAAGTCTTATGAATATGATCTTCTATGGTCCTCCGGGCATCGGCAAGACCACTGTGGCTAGACTGCTGGCAGACCTTACAGACAGGAAATTCATCAGTCTCAATGCGTCGACGGATTCTCTGAAAGATGTGAAGAATGCCTTGGAAGAACTGAATATGTTCATGGGACAAAAAGGACTTCTACTCTATATAGATGAAATTCATTTATTCAACAGACGGAATCAGCAGGTGCTTCTGGATTACATGGAGAACGGGAAGATCATTCTGGTGGGATCCACCACGGAGAATCCTCATTTTGCAGTATTCAAAGCGCTTCTTTCCAGAGCCATGGTCATTGAATTCAAACCACTGGAGTTTGAGGATATTCACGACGGCATGAATCGTGCCATAGCGTTTTACAAAGAGGAAAAGGGACTGAAAGAGGTAGTGATCTCGAAGGTGTCCATGGACTTCATCGCAAGTCTTGCCAATGGAGATATGAGAAAGGCCATCAACAATCTGGAACTGCTTCTTCTATCCAAAGACCGGGTCAACCAGGAGATTATCGAAATCAGTCAGGAAGATGTGGAGACTCTGCTGCAGAGGAAAATCATCAATTTCGATATGGATGGCGATTATCATTATGATCTTCTTAGCGCCTTTCAGAAATCCATCAGGGGAAGTGATGAGAACGCCGCGCTTCTCTATCTGGCCATGCTGCTTAAGGGTGGAGACCTGATTTCCGTGAACAGAAGACTGCTGGTCATTGCAGCAGAGGACATCGGCCTTGCCAATCCGCAGGCCATTTCCATTGTGAAGGCCTGTACTGATGCGGCCCTTACTCTGGGGCTGCCAGAAGCGAGGATTGTACTGGCTCAGGCGGTGATTCTCCTGGCTACCTCACCGAAGTCCAATTCCGTCATTACCGCCATTGATTCGGCAATCAGTACGGTGGACTCGACCTCGGTTCTGGAGCTTCCCGCTCATCTGCGAGATGGACATTATGCAGGAGCCAAATCTCTGGGGCGAATGCAGAAGTATCTTTACCCCCACAGCTACAAGAATAACTATGTGAAACAGAACTATATGCCGAAAGGACTGGAAGGCAGAAAGTTCTATGTCACAGGCAGCAATAAATACGAAGAAGCCACTAAGAACTACTGGAAACAGATCAAGGAAGAATAAGGGGCAATAAAGTTGACACAATCACTCGGAATTGATACAATTTATGGATGAAATGCCTTGGAGGTGTAGATGTGAAACTATCAACAAAAGGAAGATACGGTGTCAAAGCGATGATGGATCTGGCGATTCATTACGGGAACAATCCGATTTCAATAAAGAGTATTTCCGAGCGTCAGGGGATCTCAGAGTATTATCTGGAACAGCTTTTCGCGCCCTTAAGACGAGCGAAGCTTGTCAAAAGCGTAAGAGGTGCACAAGGTGGATATATCCTGAACAGACTGCCTAAAGAGATCACGGTGCTGGAAATCATGGATGTGCTGGAAGGACCTGTGGAGATCTCGGACTGCCTGACCAATGATGAGTGCGATTATCTGGAAGCCTGTGCCACAAGGGTGCTGTGGGCTAAAATAAGAGATTCCATCAATTCGGTCATGGCGGGTGTGACGCTGCAGGATATGCTCAATGATTACAGAAAAATGCAGGCGACGCCGATCAAAGAGGGGATATTTCTGAATGACTGATTTTATATATCTGGATAATGCAGCCACCACATTCATGGATTATGATGTGCTGAAAGCCATGGAACCCTACTATCTGGAAAAGTATTCCAATCCATCCTCGATTTACTCCTTTTCCAGAGAAAACAAATCAGCCATGAAAAGGACCAGAGATGTGGCAGCGAAGCTTCTGGGTGCAAAACCCAAGGACATCTATTTCACTTCAGGTGGAAGTGAAGCGATCAACTGGGCGATCAAGGGTGTTGTATATGGCAATGAAGGTAAAGGCAGACACCTGGTTTCCACCAGGATCGAGCATCATGCTACGCTGCATACACTGGAATTTCTGGAGAAACAGGGTTATGAAGTGACCTATCTTGACGTGGATGAAACAGGACAGATCGATCTTTCGGAGCTGAGACGCGCCATCAGACCGGATACAGTTCTTGTAAGCATCATGGCTGCCAATAATGAGATCGGGACCCTTCTTCCGCTGAAAGAGATTGGAAGGATCTGCAGAGAAATGGGGACTTTTTTTCATACAGATGCGGTCCAGGCTGTAGGTGCAGTGGAGATTGATGTGGAAGAGATAAGTATCGATTTGCTTTCAGCATCGGCACATAAGTTTCACGGTCCCAAAGGAGCCGGCTTTCTTTACCTCAGAAGTGGAATCGTCATAGAGAATCTTATCCATGGCGGAAATCAGGAAAGAGGCAGAAGATCCGGTACGGAGAACGTGGCTGGAATTGTAGGAATGGGCAAAGCCCTGGAAATTCTCATGGCAGAAAAAGAAGAGAAAAACAGAAGACTGACTTCGCTTCGCAATCAGCTCACAGAGGGGCTTCTGCACATAGAAGGAAGCAGACTGAATGGCCCGAATGGTGTAGACAGACTTCCGAACAACGTGAACATCTCCTTTTCCGGGGTAGATGGTGAAGCCCTGCTCATGAATCTGGATCTGGCTGGGATTCTAGCCTCTTCAGGTAGTGCGTGCACCTCTGGTGCCATCGATGAATCCCATGTTCTTCAGGCCATTGGTGTGGAAAAGGAATATATCCGAGGCAGTCTGAGATTTACCCTGAGTAAATACAATATGGAAGATGAGATCGAAAAGACCATAAAAACAGTAGAAGAAGTTGTAATGAGACAAAGAAAAATCGGAAGATAGCGCATTGTGTGTGAATAAACAGAGTAAGGTGAAAAGATGAAAAAAAGAGTAGTACTGGGTATGTCAGGTGGAGTGGATTCCGCCGTTGCGGCATACCTGTTAAGAGAGCAGGGGTATGAGGTCATCGGTGTGACCATGCAGGTCTGGCAGGATGACAATGGCTTCAAGGAAAGAGAAGGCGGATGCTGTTCCTTGTCCGCAGTGGATGATGCCAGAATGGTTGCAGATACTTTGGATATTCCGTTTTATGTCATGAATTTCAAAGAAGTATTCAGAGAAAAGGTCATTGATTACTTCATGGAGGAATATATTGAAGGAAGAACACCGAATCCATGCATAGCCTGTAACAAATACATCAAGTTTGATGAGCTTCTGCATCGTGCGGAAACGCTGGGTGCTGATTATGTAGCCACAGGTCATTATGCCAAGATCTATGAGAAAGACGGCAGAATGGTGATTGAAAAAGCGGATGATGATACGAAGGATCAGTCCTATGCGCTTTACAACCTGACCCAGGAGCAGCTGAGAAAGACACTGATGCCCTGCGGTGAGTTCAAGAAGAGCAGAATCAGAGAAATCGCCAAAGAGATGGACCTGGGGGTTCACAACAAGAAAGATTCTCAGGAAATCTGTTTCATTGATGACAACGATCATGGCAGATACATCTACGAGAAGAAGCCGGAGCTGAAAATGCCTGGAAATTTCGTGGATCCGGAAGGAAACGTACTGGGACAGCATAAGGGCATTGCCTATTACACCATTGGTCAGCGTAAAGGATTAGGTCTTTCTTTAGGAAGACAGGTATTCGTGTCCAAGATCGACAAGAATACCAATGAAGTAGTGCTCACAGATGAAAGTGCACTGTTCAAGAACACCCTCATCGCCCATGACCTGAACTGGGTTTCAAGGGATGAGGTCAAAGAGCCCTACAAGGCCAAGGCAAAAATCAGATATTCAGCAAAACCTGCCCAGTGCACCATCTATCCTATGGAAGAGGGTAAGGTGAGGGTTGTGTTTGAAGAGAAGCAGAGAGCCATGACAAAAGGTCAGGCTGTGGTATTCTATGAAGACAACTTCGTCTTGGGTGGAGGAACCATCTATGCAATTGAAAACTAGCAAGAGAGGAGCTTATCATATAAGCTTCTTTTTTTATATCTCGTTGACCTCAGGATAGAATGAAGGTATGATAAGAATATAACATTTTATAGTTCAGAAAGATCAGGAGGAGGCAGCAAGGCATGGCAAAAAGATTCTGGGTACCCTATGCAGGCTATGATGTGGAAAGCATCAGGATGTGGCTGGAAGAGAAAGCGGACGAAGGCTATCGTCTCAAAAAGATGAAGCCTTATTTTGCTGTCTTTGAAGAGACCGACAGAGAGCATCTGAAGTTTCATCTGGAACCTACGCTGAAGGATGCCAGGGAGCCCGAAAGCGAAGTTGTGGAGGCTCATGCCGACAGAGGATGGACCTATGCAGGGACCCTTGCGGATCACTTTCATGTATATTACGCAGAGAAAGATACACCGGATTTCTATATGGATCCCCATTCAGTGAAATGGAAATATGAAGAAAAGCTCAAAAAGGAAAGAAGGGGGATATTCTGGTCGATTCCAGGATTTCTGCTCCTTTTTCTTCTGGATCTGGACTTTCTGAATGGATTCAGTGATCCGATTTTATGGATGCTTCAGAATCTCCAGGTATATCATCTTCTATATCTTTCCTTTATTGTCTTAGGCCTTATGACAAAAGTCATCACCTATCGAAGGCATAAGAAATATGTGGAAAACTTGGATGAGAAAGAAGACTTTCAGACCCCGTCCACTGGAATTTTCAGAATGGTGAATCTCATGGGGAACTTTCTGTTCTATGGTGCAGCCATAGGCATTCTCCTCTTTGCGTTTTCAGCAGATCAGGAGATGTATGGCTACCTCGAGATTGAGGATCTCGATTTCGAACCCGTGATTACACTGGAGGAGATTGAAGAGCTGAAGGATCCCGATTTCAGGGAGAAAGAGCCTTTCGATTATGGAAACTATGCCAGTGTTCGAAAAAGCATATTTCTGAACGATCAGATTGTGATTGATGAAAATCTTTGGATTATCAACCGGTACAGTCCTGGACTGCAGACCACATATTATCAGGTGTCTTCTCAGTGGATACTGAATTTTTTCGAAGACAGGCTGATCAGCCGAGTGGAGAAAAGCACTGGTGACACAGATTCCATCAGAGAGACGTACGGCAACGTATCGGTCAGCTATTTTGATGTGCCAGAACTTCGGACCATGATTCTGAGCATGGAGAATCGACTGATGGTGGTGAATTATCGTGGGAGAGTGGACCTGAAGAGCTTCAAAGAACTCATAGCAGAGAGGTTCTCAGCATCCATGGAAAGCGCTCTGGCGGAAAGTGAATGAGAAAATGATCTTCTATGTTCTGAAAGGAGCGTGCAGTAATGAAATTCAAACCAAGGACTTTGATGATTGCGGCCTTATTTGTGGTGGTATCGCTGATCTATTACTTCATCTATCGAAATGATACCTTTTTCATCGGAGCCACCATGCTCATCATGGTGCTGTGGCTGCAGCTTTCAGGAGGATGGAAGCCTAAAAGAAGAAAAAAGCAGAAAAATAAGCAAACAGAATAGACCCGTGAGGGTCTATTTTCATGGGATTATTTATAGGAGATGGCATTGGTAGGACAGGAACGGATGCATTCTCCGCAGACGAGGCATTCGTCTTTCAGAATCTCATGCTTGTCTTTTCTGATTACAGCCCTGGATGGACAGACTTTCGCACATTTTGTGCAGTTGACACACAAGTCGGAGGATATGGTCACAAAATGCTTGGCTTTCTTTGACGGAAAGCTGAGGAAGAGTCCATAAGGGCAGAGAAAGCGGTGCCAGAGTTCTTCATGGAAAAACAAGGTCAGGATGGCACCTAGCAGCACCATGGCTGGAAGTACAGGGAGTTTTTTCCCTGACACTACTGATATCAGAAACAGACTGATGAAGAGAACCAGAACCACTATGCGTGTGGCTGGCTTTTCCAGCAGAGGGGACACTTCATGTTCTTTCAGATGCAGTTTTTTCTTGATCCACTTCACAGGCTTCATCAGGGTATTGATGGGACAGATGTACCCGCAATAGATCCTGCTGAATGCAAAAGCGAAGATCATGGAGGCCACAAAGAGAATCATCCAGATCTGGGGTTTTCCAAGAAATACAAGAATACCGAATAGAATCAGAAAGAATATCTGGATGGCCGCCTGCGTACTTTTCGTTGTCATAATCATACCTCACAGTTCAATCGTTGATTTATTATTAGCATACTGCTACTATGAAGAATATAGTGTTACCAAGGTAACGAAGAGGTGAATTTATGAAGCTGAACGATTATATTGACGATCTGAACAGAATGATTCTCTTTGCGCATTTCACAAAAGAAGAGCTGATTGAGGTTCTCTCAGGACGAGAAGCAGCCCTGCATAAATATCTGAAAAATGAAATGGTTTATCTGCAGGGGCAGACCGCATCAAAAATGGATGTAGTCCTCTCAGGAAAAGTTTCAGTACAGAGACTGGATGAAAACGGCAATGTGCTGAGAATCGAAGACTTCAGGAAAGGCTCTCTCATCGGGGCTAATCTCATTTTCTCTACTTTCAGAACATATCCCATGACGGTTGTTTCAGAAGAAGAGACTGTACTTCTCTCTCTGGATGCTTCACTGATTCTGAAGCTGTGCACCTTGAACAGGGACTTCATGGTGCAGTTTCTCAAGGCGGTTTCAGATCGCACACTTGTGCTCACAAATAAGATCGAAGAGATTTCTCCTGGTACACTGCGGAAAAAGCTTCTGGATTATCTTACCTACGAACAGAAATTCCAGAAAAGCAGCTGCATCGTTCTGGATGGCACCAAAAAGCAGCTTGCGGAAAGGCTGGGGGTACAGCGGACTTCCCTGAGTCGTGAACTCCAGAAGATGAAAAAGGATGGTCTTATTGACTATGACAGAAATACCATAAGGATCAAGAACCTTCTTAAATGATGAACGCAAAGAAAAGGAGACTCCATGTTATTAGAGTCTCCTTTCCCATTCAAGGGGAGAATACTATGAAAATTTAAAACTGATCTACATCTCTAAGTTTTTTGTCCAGTTCATAAGGTTTATCGGCTTCATAAGGTTCATCTTCTTCAAGCTGCCTTTCGTGACCGTCCACGATATGATTAGTGTTTCCTTTTTCCGGATCCTTGTTGATTTCCTTGTTCCAGCCTTTGTCATGGGTGGCAATTCCGCCATCATAAGCTGGGGTTTCATTGATTTCCTCATCCTTTTTGTTCAGGATTTTATCTAAGTCTTTATTTTTATCCACTTGTGTAATCACCTCTTCATTTTTTCTGTGTAGCTGTCTGTCAGATAACTTGGTTTACCTGTTTCCTCAGAAATCAGGTCGTCTTCATAGGGTGCACTGCGGTCTCTATGTCTATAAGTGTCTCTGTTGAGACTTTCATTTCTGTAAAAATTTTCGTAAGCTTCATTACGTTTTTCTTCCTTCTCCTCTACAAGAATCAGGATATCACCCTCATTGATGCGCTGCTCATATTCCTTCGCTTCTATTTCAGGTACACCATAATCAATGAGTGCGCCGGCAAGTCCGCCTACGGCTCCTCCTGTAAGGGCTCCTGTGATGGCTGCCGCGATAGGACCAGCAGCGACGATGGGGCCAACTCCAGGGATAGCCAAAGCACCAAGACCCAGAAGCAGTCCGCCAAGTCCTCCAATGGTGCCTCCGGTTACTGCTCCAGCAGCTGCACCGCTGGCAACGTCCTGATCATTTGCTATATCTTTACCGACTTTATTGGCAAGTGTATTATACTTTTCTTCATCCTTTGTAATGATGGAGATCTCCTCATCTCTGTATCCGGATGATCGCAAACCTTCTATGGCTCTTGTGGCCAGTTCTTCGGTTTTGAATATTCCAATGATTTTTTTCATTTTTTACCTCCTGTGAATAATCTGAATTTCATATATTGAAATTGTCTATGTAATAATGGTATCTCTTCAATTGGAACTGACCATGACTGTTTTATAAACAAGTGGATAATTGACTGAAAACAATACTTCATGAAATTAATGGATTTTCAAAATTGATCGGCAGTCTATGAACCATAAGGCCATATTATGAAGGGATTGTTGATAAAGCGTTTCAATTCAGCTGATTCGTAAATTTGATGGAAGGCTTAGAGATCAGATGGCGAGTAGCGTATGATACACGCCTGAGACAGCATTTGCATCAGGAGTTTTTTCTGAAAACGCGAGGATGCAAATGATTGACTTTATGGAAAGCAATGAGTATACTTGAAAAGTAAACAGTATATACTGGATGTTGAAGAGAATGAGTACTCATCGGAATCTACCATATAGAGAAGAGGCGGCTGGTGAAAGCCTTTGGAGAGAGATGAAGAAGCTGTCTTGGAGTCCGGATTTCAAGAGAGATGAATGCGAAGCATTCATAATTAGGGTGGTACCGCGGAAGTTGAGCTTTCGTCCCTTGCTGGGATGAAGGCTTTTTTTGTTGTATTTAATTCGTGTAAATAGAGAAGATTAATTTATGGAGGCAGAAATATGGAAAAACTTACAACCAATGAAATCAGAGAGAAATATCTGGACTTTTTCAAAGAGAAAGCGCACTACGTGATGGAGAGCTTCCCTTTGGTGCCAAAGGATGACAAATCACTTCTTCTGATCAATGCGGGCATGGCACCGTTAAAGCCTTATTTTACAGGTGTGAAGGTACCTCCTTCTAAAAGAGTGGCCAGCTGCCAGAAGTGTATCCGAACCGGAGACATAGATAATGTAGGCCGCACAAAAAGACATGCAACATTTTTCGAAATGCTGGGCAATTTTTCCTTCGGTGATTATTTCAAAGAGGAGATCATTCCCTGGGCCTGGGAGTTTGTCACAGAAGTCCTCAAAATCGATAAATCAAAACTCTATGCGACGGTTTACTTTGAAGATGATGAAGCTTTTGAAATCTGGAAGAACAAAACAGACATCAATCCTGATCGTATATTCAGGCTGGGAAAAGAAGATAACTTCTGGGAAATCGGCGTAGGTCCATGCGGGCCATGTTCTGAAATTCATTATTACAAAGGTACAGATGAAATAAAGACCACGGACGACTTCATCGCAGCATCCGATCGGGATGAGATGACTGAATTCTGGAATCTGGTATTCACACAGTTTGATAAGGATGAGGATGGAAACTACAATCTTCTGGCAAACCCAAACATTGATACGGGGATGGGGCTGGAAAGAATGGCAACCATCATGCAGGGCGTGGACTCCATTTTTGAAATCGATGTTCTGAAAAACATCATCGATAAAGTCACTGAGGTGACCGGTAAAGCTTATGGGCAGAACAAGGAAGAAGATGTTTCCATAAGAATCATCGCGGACCACGCGAAGAGTATCGCATTTCTCATTGGAGATGGCGTGCTTCCATCCAATGAAGGCAGAGGCTATGTGCTGAGAAGACTGCTAAGACGTGCGGCAAGACACGGCAGAGTGCTTGGCCATAAGAAACTCTTCCTCAATATGATCATTGCTGCGGTGATGGAAAGCTATGGACAGGCATATCCTGATCTTCTGGAGAGAAGAGAGTATATCGAGAAAATCGTGGATCTGGAAGAGAAGAAGTTCCATGAGACTCTGGATGCAGGAATGGAGATGCTGCTGGGATTCGTGGAAGAAACGGAAGGGGATACCTTCAGTGGAGAGCATGCCTTTAAGCTTTACGATACCTATGGGTTCCCTCTGGAGCTGACGGAAGAGATCATTGCTGAAAAAGGAATGAAAATCGATCTGGAGGCATTCAGAAAGGAAATGAATGATCAGAGGCAGAGAGCGCGTGCGGCCAGAGGAGAGAGTTCCTATATGGGTTCCGAAAATTCTGGTATAGACGTACTGGAAGAAGCTGTTTCGACTGCGTTCACGGGTTATTCGTCTTTAAATGATGCCGGAGAAATAGTATTCATCTATAATGAAGATGAGCTGGTGGATCATTTGGAAGCCGGACAGAAGGGCTACGTGGTTTCGGACAGGACTCCATTCTATGCTGAAATGGGCGGACAGGTAGGAGATGTGGGCTTCATCGTTGGTGAGGCGTTCAAAGCAGAAGTTCATGATACGCGCAAGAGCAGAAACGGAAACACCGTGCACCTTGTTACAGTGCTGGATGGCAATCTGACCAAAGGCAAGGCAAAATTCCAGGTGTCAGAAGCAGTAAGAAAGAGCACAGAAAGAAACCATACAGCCACCCATCTGCTTCATAAAGCCCTGAAGATGGTTCTCGGCAGTCATGTGAATCAGGCCGGTTCTGTGGTTCAGCCCGATAAGCTGAGATTTGACTTCAACCATTTCCAGCCTATGACGGAAGAGGAAATAAGAAGTGTAGAGCAGATTGTCAATGAAGAGATTCTGAAGGCGACACCTGTTTCTACTGCCCTCATGTCCATGTCTGATGCGAAAGCCTCCGGAGCCATGGCACTCTTTGATGAGAAGTACGGTGATGAAGTACGTGTGCTGTCTGTGGGAGAATTTTCCATGGAACTCTGTGGGGGAACACATGTGAAGAACTCCGGGGAAATCGGACTATTCAAAGTGACTTCTGAAGCGGGCATCGCATCAGGTGTGAGAAGAATCGAAGCGGTAACCGGAATGAACTCCTTTGAGCTGTTCAATCAGAAGGAAAAAACGCTGAGTGTACTCCAGGACCTTCTGAAGGTAGGCAAAAATGAGATCGTAAGCAAAGTCACAGCCAACATGCAGGAAATGAAGTCCCTTCAGAAAGAACTGGATGAAACGAGAAAAGCGCAGTCTCTGGGATATGTGGATGAACTCCTGAAGATGAAGGAAGAAATACACGGGGTTCCGCTTGTAAGAGGAGAAGTTCAGAATGTGGAAGCCGGCGACCTGAGAGACCTGACCGAGAAAGTTCTGGACAAACTCCAGTCAGGAATTGTCGTGCTGGCAGCGAAAGGGGAAGGAAAGGTCAGTTTCTCCGTCATGATCTCAAAGGATAAAGTGAAAGACGGGTATCATGCTGGAAAACTGATCAAGGAAATTGCAGCCATTGCCGGCGGCGGTGGTGGTGGCCGACCTGACATGGCCCAGGCAGGCGGAAAGAAGCCTGAAAAGCTGGATGAGGCACTCAAGGCAGTGGAAGATCTCCTGAAGAAATAAGTTAATTCTGAAGTTGTCTATACAATTTAACCAGAATAATTTATAATATAGATAGTAAGGTACTATTTTCAAGGGGGTGAAGCTGCGAAGCAGCGTTGTTTATGAACAATAAAGATCATACCATGCAATTTGACTTTGAGAATGATAAGAAAGATCTGACCAAAGCGATACTTGAAGAAGTATATAATGCGCTCAATGAAAAGGGATATAATCCCGTGAATCAGCTGGTTGGATATATCATTTCCGGCGACCCGACGTACATCACAAACTACAATGGAGCAAGAGCCCTAGTAAGAAAGCTTGAGAGGGATGAAATCCTTGAAGAGGTTCTGAAATCCTATTTAAACATTAAGTGATAGGAAGGGATACCTTGAATAAGGTATCCCTATTGCTTTTATTCTCATTATGTGCAAGAATGATACGATAAAAACATAAGGTTTTTTAAGGGAAGTTTGATACAATATAATAGTATCAATTTGAAAGGATTTAAATTTATTGATGAGGTATATTGGACTGGATGTTGGCGATAGAACCATAGGGGTTGCGGTAAGCGATCCGTTAGGGTATACCGCCCAAGGAATAACTACTGTGAGAAGAAAGTCGCTTGAAAAGGATTTTGAAAAACTTCGAGAGATTTTCAAAGATTACGAAATTCTGGAAATCGTTGTGGGACTTCCTAAAAACATGAATGGAACCATTGGACCCCAGGCTGAAAAAGCCATGGAGTTCGGCAGGGTTCTTGAGGAAGAATTCGGACACAAGGTGATTTACTGGGATGAAAGGCTTACAACCATGGCTGCACACAGAGCCATGCTGGAAGCGGATATGTCCAGAAAAAAGAGGAAAACTCTGGTAGATAAGATTGCAGCCACCTATATACTTCAGGGATATTTAGATAAACTTAGCAGCACAAAATAAACAAAGAGGTGAAAATTATGGAAGACATGACAGATTTAATTGTACTTACGGATGAAGACGGAAATGAAGTGGAAGTTGAAGTCGTAACAAGAATGGAAATAGAAGATGTTGAATATTTCATCGTTTCTCCCGTCGAAAGTGATGAGGAAGAACCTGTATTTACAGCTCTCAAGGTTGTGTATGACGAAGAGGGTAATGAATTTTTCGAAACCGTTGAAGATGATGTGGAAATCGCCATGATTGAAGAGGCATACAGCGTTATATTCGACGAAGACGGATTGAATTAATATGGTAACCACTTATACCAGTGAAGAACTTCAGACCATAACCAGTAAACTTAAGAAAAGCGGTTATAAGCTGACCCCCCAGAGACAGGCGATTGTTGATGCAATCATCGAAAGTGTGGGGGAACATCTGACCGTGGAAGAATTATTTGAAATCGTTAAGGTGAAGAGGCCGGAAATCGGTCTTGCCACTGTTTATAGAACAATCATGCTGATGCATGAGGAAAATATTGTTACACGACTGGATCTTAAAGATGGAACTGCAAGATATGAACTGACCAGGTCAGATGAAGAACATACACATCATCACCTGATCTGCATCAGATGTTCCAAAGTTTACGAGTTCATGGGTGACCTCCTGGATCCTTTAGAAGAGGAGATTGGTAGAAAGTATAATTTCAAGATTCTCGATCATAGCCTTAAATTTTACGGTATTTGTAATGAGTGCGCTAAAGAGGAAGAACTTAAGGAGGAAACAAATAATGGCAAAAGAGAAGGATAATGTTAAAATTATACCTCTTGGCGGTACAAATGAAATTGGCAAGAACATGACAGTAATAGAATATAAGGATGAAATCATCGTGGTGGATAGCGGTTTGAAATTCCCTGATGATGACATGCTTGGTATTGACGTAGTTATTCCTGACATCACCTATCTAGTGAAGAATCAGGACAAAATCAAGGGGATCTTCATAACCCATGGTCATGAAGATCACATAGGAGCACTGCCATATGTGTTGAAGCAGATCAATGTTCCTGTATATGCGACAAAGCTGACAGCAGCTTTAATCAATCTGAAACTTACGGAGCATCGCATTCAGGATGTGGTGACCGTGAATATTGTGAAGGCGAAAGATGTGATCAAACTGGACAAGATGTCCGTGGAATACATCAAAGTCAATCACTCCATTGCAGATGCCTGTGCCCTTGCAATACACACCCCACTGGGTGCTGTAGTGCATACCGGGGACTTCAAGATAGACTATACTCCTGTTGATGGAGAAGTCATTGATCTGCAGAGATTTGCAGAATTAGGAAAAAGAGGGGTACTGGCCCTTTTATGCGATTCAACAAACGTTGAAAGAGAAGGATTCACCATCTCTGAATCTTCTGTGGGAGACAGCTTCAAAAGAATATTCCACGGTGTTCAGGGAAGAATCATCATTTCAACCTTCGCATCCAATATCCATAGAATCCAGCAGATCATAGAAGCAGGAATCGCTGCAGGAAGAAAAATTGCAGTTTCCGGAAGATCGATGGAAAACATCATTCCGATCGCCATCGATCTGGGATATATCACCATCGATGAAAAGCATCTGATTTCCATCGATGATGTGAAAAAATATCCGGATAATCAGATTGTGATTGTGACCACAGGAAGCCAGGGAGAACCCATGGCTGCGCTGTCAAGAATGGCAAACAACATGCATAGGAAAATCCAGGTGAAACAGGGCGATACAGTTGTATTCTCTTCCTCACCGATTCCAGGTAATGAGAAGCCGATTTTCAGAACCATAGATAAGCTTGCTCAGCTTGGTGCAGAAGTGGTTTACGGAAAGCTGGAAGCCATTCATGTATCTGGTCATGCATGCAAGGAAGAAATCAAACTGATGCATACACTGACAAAGCCAAGAAATCTGATTCCTGTTCACGGAGAATACAGAATGCTGAGAGAACACAGAGATCTGGGCATGAGACTCGGAATGAGTGGAAACAACATCGTCATTCCTGAGAATGGCGACGTCATCGAAGTATTCAGAAAAGGAATCAAGAAAGTGGGTACTGTGAATTCAGGACACGTTCTGATTGATGGACTAGGCGTTGGTGATGTAGGAAGAATCGTACTACGGGACAGAAAGCATCTGTCTGAAGATGGAATCATCACCGTGGTTGTGACCATGGAGAAGGAAAGCGGCTTAGTGGTTGCAGGTCCGGACATCATAACAAGAGGATTCGTATATGTGAAAGAAGCGGAAGCACTTATGGACAGTTCCAGAAAAGTGGTCATGGATGCGCTGACAGAATGTGAAGACAAACATATCACGGACTGGAACATCCTGAAGAATATCATCAAGGATACACTGAAGAATCATCTTTTCGAGAAAACAAAGAGAAGACCCATGATTCTACCAATCATCATGGAAGTGTAATAGGAGGGCAGATAAGTTGAATATATACGATAAATTCAATGAATTGGCAGCAGAACTGAAAGTGAATCCTGATGTGGTCGCCTTCAGGGAAGCAGCTCTTAAAATTCAGTCTGATGAAAAGAAGACCAAAATGCTGGAGGATTTCAGAAAAATCCAGATTGCAGCATATACCGAATCGATGGAGAGCGGGAAGGTTTCAGATGAAACCACAGAACAGATGCAGAATTTCGCATCGGTCATCAAGACCAATCCTGACATCAATGAGTATCTGCAGGCGGAAGTCAGATTTTCCATTCTGTTTGAAGACATGATGAAAATCATCAATGATGCCGTCGGTGTGGATATCATCGGAGCAGGAAAATAAAAGAAGTCAAAATAGAATGATGATATGGGAAGCAGTGAGATGTAATCTTGCTGCTTTCTTCATTGTTTGCTGCAGTTCAGGGAAATATGCATAATTTTTTCTGACTTAAACCGGTTACATGCGAGAAGGAAGCTGTAAACTTACCACAGGTCAAGGTTTTTGTGCTATAATACATTGTTAGATACGAAAAATGGAGGAATAAGATGTCATATAAGAGAGAGAATGTCAGAAACATAGCGATTATTGCCCACGTTGACCATGGTAAAACCACACTGGTGGATGCTATGCTGAGACAGTCCAATAACTATAGAAGCAATGAAAAAGTAGAAGAAAGAGTGATGGATTCCAATGATCTGGAAAAAGAGAGAGGAATTACAATTCTTTCTAAAAATACATCCATAACTTACAAAGGTTATAGAATCAATATTGTCGACACACCAGGTCATGCTGACTTCGGTGGAGAAGTGGAAAGAGTACTCATGATGGTGGACTCTGTACTGCTTGTTGTAGACTCTAATGAAGGTGCTATGCCTCAGACCAAATTTGTTTTAAAGAAGGCGCTGGAAGCCGGACTGAATCCGATGGTCGTTGTAAATAAGATCGACAAGAAAGATGCCAGACCGGATGAAGTCATCGATGAAGTCTTTGACCTTTTCGTGGAGCTTGGCGCAACAGATGAGCAGTGTGATTTCCCGATCATCTATGCCTCTGCGAAAGACGGGTATTCAGGCGAGAACACGGATGATGAAATGACGGATATGATTCCTCTGCTGGATAAGATCATAGATTATGTGAAGCCACCGGAAGGAGATATTGCAGGACCACTTCAGATGCTGGTTACAACTCTGGACCACAACAACTTTGTGGGAAAGATTGCCATCGGTAAGATTGTAAGAGGTATTGCTAAAAGAAATCAGCCTATTGCAATAATTGAAACAGATGGTACGATTAAGAAGACAACCATATCCAATCTCTATCTATATGATGGATTAAAGAGAGTAGATACAGAAGAAGCTGCCATAGGCGATATCGTTGCCATCTCAGGAATCGGTGATGTTCACATCGGTGACACCGTAACAGATGCCAATGCACCGGAAGCACTTCCTTTTGTGCATATTGATGAACCGACACTATCCATGAATTTCATGGTCAACGATTCTCCCTTTGCCGGACAGGATGGAAAGTTCATCACATCCAGACATCTGAGAGACCGACTGATGAAAGAACTGGAGACCAATGTGTCTTTACGTGTGAATGAACTCACACCGGATACCTTTGAGGTTTCAGGGCGAGGAGAACTCCATCTTTCCATACTCATTGAAACCATGAGAAGAGAAGGGTTCGAGCTTCAGGTTTCAAAGCCTAGAGTCATCAACAAAGAGGTGGACGGGGTAACCATGGAACCGATGGAATACCTGACTATCGACGTACCTGAAGAATTCATGGGCAATGTCATGGAGAAACTGGGGCCAAGAAAAGCGGAAATGGTCAATATGACATCAGCTGTCAATGGATACACCAGACTGGAATTTGTGATTCCTGCAAGAGGACTCATCGGGTTCAGAAATGAATTTATGACCGATACACGCGGAAACGGAATCATGAACCATGTTTTCCAGGGATATGAGAAAGTCAAAGGCGAAATGCCTGGAAGAAGCAGAGGCTCTCTGGTGGTGTTTGAAACTGGAGAAGCCATCACCTACGGTTTATACAATGCTCAGGAAAGAGGAACCCTCTTCATTGAAGCAGGAACGCCTGTTTATGCAGGTATGGTCTGTGGAGAATGCTCCAGAGCGGAAGACATCGATGTCAATGTCTGCAAGAAGAAACAGCTGACCAATACCCGATCCTCAGGAGCAGATGATGCCTTGAAGCTGGTTCCTGTAAAGAAAATGACATTGGAGAACTATCTGGAGTTCGCTGCAGAAGACGAAATAGTGGAAGTGACTCCACTTAATATCCGATTAAGAAAGAAATTCCTTGATCATACACAGAGAAAGAGAGCTGCAAGAAACAAATAAACAATAAATGATAATGAGCCGGGGGGGACGACCATTGAAGAAATTCCTGATTTTTCTACTGATTTTAGTTCTGGTACTGGGCGGAGCTGCACTTTACGGATGGAACTACTATAACGATGTGGGTGAGAGACCACTGACAACAGATGAAGAGATTATTGAAATCACTGTAGAACCCAACGACAATTTCAGTCGACTGATTACCAGACTGGGCGAGGAAGGTCTCGTGAGAAACGTCCTTCTGACCCGTATTTATTTCAGAATGAATCCCATAGAAACCGCATTGAAACCAGGAACCTTTGAAGTGAATGCCAAAGGAACCTTACATGAGATCATCACCGAACTGAACGAGGGTGAGGATATCTATGAAGTCACCGTGGTGATTCCTGAAGGGCTGACCATTGATCAGATGGGAGAAGTCTTTGAGGAAAAGGGACTGTTTACGAAAGACGAATTCATTGAAGCCACCAAGAGCTACATCGTGCCCAGCTGGCTGGAGAATATTGAAGAGAGAAGACATGTGCTGGAAGGGTTTCTTGCACCTGCCACCTACAAGCTGAAGATCGGCCAGACACCTGGATATGTTGTGGACATCATGTATAAAGCATTTGTCAACAGAATGTACAGCGTCATCGAAGAGCTTGGTGAAAATCTGCCCACATCCGAATGGAATGAAATTGTGACCATTGCTTCCATGATCGAACGTGAAGCGGCCAATACAGCTGAAATGCCTAGAGTAAGTTCTGTGATCTACAACAGACTAACAAAAGGGCAGAAGCTTCAGATTGATGCCACTGTCGTGTATGCCCTTGGACTGACCTCCAAGGATAAGGTGACTCTGGACGACCTGGAGGTGGAATCACCTTTCAACACGTATCGCGTCGGCAGTCTGCCTATAGGACCCATTTCCAATCCGGGTGCCGCAGCGATCAGAGCAGCACTGAAGCCAGAGTATACGGAGTATTTCTATTATGTTCTGGATCCATCCATAGGGGAGCATTTCTTCACAGATGACTATGATGTGTTTCTGCAGAAGAAGAATGAATTTGCTGGTGAATAATCTGAAATCCTCTTATCCCGATGATGGGATAAGAGGATTTATTTTTGATTTGTAGAATAATGATGCTAGAATAGGACTAGAGTAAAAAACGTTTGGAGGATGCCATGTTACAAGTAGATCCAATAATCAGGCAGGAGAAGAAGGGGCTGAGAAAAGAGCTCATTGAAAGACTGAGGAGTTTAGATAGCGCATACAGGAAAGAAGCTTCCGAGAAAATGCTTCAGGAAATCATCACCCAGAAGGATTATCTCCTGGCGGGTACGATTTTTATATATGTAGGCACGGAGACTGAGGTGGACACCAGTCTTATCATTCAGGATGCCCTTGCCAAGGGAAAGAAGGTGGTGGTGCCCAAAACCATCGAACTGGGTCATATGGAAGCCTGTGAAATAGATTCCATGGAAGATCTTCATCCTGGAAGACATGGTATTCTGGAACCGGAAAACACCATGTACAGACTGGAACCGGATAAAATAGATGTGGCATTCATACCCTGTGTCGCCTATACGAGGGAAGGGTACAGACTAGGATATGGGGGTGGATTCTATGACCGGTTTCTTCCTAGAGGAAAATTCAAAAGAATTCTGCTGGCATTTGGCGCCATGGAAGTAAAGAAGCTTCCTGTCGATCATTTTGATGAGAAAGTCCAGGGGATTCTTACAGAACAAGGGTATGAAGAAATATAGATAAAGAAATGAGGAGCCTACGGGCTCTTTTTTCATGAATTAGATTTGACCTGTTTTTTCTGATGAGGGTCATCGGAGAATCAGTCTTCTTGAATCCTGGTTTGATTGTACACTCTGTGCCTTTTCCCATGATATGCACGAACCCTCTGATGATTTCTTCATCTCTCATTTGATGTAATCTCTGATCATAGTGCACCTCGCTTTTATCAATAGCATTATTATACAATACTATGTACTGAAAATATTCACATTAAGCCGTAATTATGTAGAAATGATGAGAAAATCTAAACAATATGGTAAAAGATTGTACAAATTGTTCTGCTATAATGACGCTAATAATGTAGAGATAAAGGGGTGATTTTTATGCGTTCCATATGGAAAGGTGCTATTTCCTTCGGACTGGTCAATATTCCTGTCAGTCTTTATTCGGCAGAGGAAAGAAATGATCTGAAGTTCAGTCTCATCGACAAGAGAGACGATGGCAAGATACGATATCAGCGGATCAATGAAACCACAGGAGAAGAGGTGGCCTATGAAAATATCGTGAAAGCCTATGAATTCGATGATGGAGATTATGTGGTCATGACGGATGAGGATTTCGAGCAGGCTGATGTGGAGGCGACAAAGACGGTGGATATTGAAACCTTCATACTACGTGAGGAACTGAATTTCATGTATCTTGAAAAGCCCTACTTCATCGCACCGACGAAAGGCGGAGAGAAGCCTTATGTGCTCCTGAGAGAAGCCATGGAAAAAACCGGGAAGATCGCCATTGCAAGGGTGGTTATCAGAACCAAAGCATATCTTGCGGCAATCTACAGCTCAGAGAATATTCTCGTGCTCAATCTGATCCGGTTCCATGATGAGCTCAGATCAGCTGATGAACTGAAGATTCCAGACTCGGTGAAGCTCTCAAAAAAGGAGATGGAACTGGCGGAGAGTCTTATAGACGGCATGACTGCGCAGTGGAAACCAGAGGACTATGAAGATGAGTATAAGGATGCGGTGATGAAGAGGATCGAAGCCAAGGCCAAGAAGAAAGGAAAAGAGGAGCTTCCTGAAGAAGAGAAAGCGGAAGATTCCGGAAGCGGTAAAGTGGTGGATATCATGGATCTTCTTAAAAAATCGGTGGAGGCCAAAAAGACGGATGCGAAGAAGAAAGCAGGAAAGAAAGCAGCTGAACCGGATCAAGATAAAAAGAAAGCGAGTAAATGATGATGTCAGATAAACTGGAAACCTATAACAAGAAAAGAGATTTCAGAAAAACCGGAGAACCTTCAGGAAAAGAAGAGAAGAGCAGAGAAAAGCTTCGCTTCGTTGTGCAGAAACATGATGCCTCCAGACTCCATTATGATTTCCGCATCGAGTGGGATGGAGTTCTTCTGAGCTGGGCTGTGCCCAAAGGTCCATCCTACAATCCGAAGGAGAGAAGGCTGGCGGTGGAAGTGGAGCCGCATCCCATATCCTACAGAGACTTCGAAGGAACCATACCAGAGAAGGAGTATGGTGGCGGTACGGTGATGCTGTTTGATGAGGGGTACTGGGAACCACAGGAAGAGATGGAAAAAAATCTGAAGGAGGGCTCCATCAAGATGATTCTTCACGGGGAAAGACTCCAAGGGAAGTGGGCTCTGGTCAGAATGAAGTCAAAAGGTGATGAGGAAAGCAAGAACTGGCTGCTCATCAAGGAAAAGGATGAGCTGGTACAGGAAGAGGATGGAATCACTCAGTATAAGACCAGTGTAAGAACCGGAAGAACCATGAAGGAGATTGCCCAAGGAGAGGAACCGGTAGAGCAAAGACAGGAGAAGAGGCTGCCTTTTCATGAATATGATGTGCAGCTGGCAAAACTTGAAAAAGAGGTTCCAGAAAATGGGAAATGGGTCTATGAACTGAAATACGATGGATACCGCATCACTGCCCAAATAGAAGATGGTCAGGTCCGGCTTCTAACGAGAAACCGTAAGGACTACACGGAAAAGTTTCCGGTGGTGGCGGAGGCGCTGAAGGAGCTGGCCGGCACAAGAAACATGATTCTTGATGGAGAAATCGTGGTTCTGGATGACAACGGCAGAAGCGATTTTCAGAAGCTGCAGAGATACCTGAAGCGTCCCGGTGGCAAGAACATCACCTATATCCTGTTTGATCTCCTGGCACTGGATGGGAAAGACTACAGAAGCCAGGAGCTTCTGAAGAGAAAGAAAGAACTGAAAAAGCTCCTGGCAGAGGAGCATCCCCATCTTCATTACAGTGAACACACTGATGGAGAAGGAGGAGAAATCCTGAAGGCTGCCTGTGAAGCCGACATGGAGGGAATCATCGGCAAAAAGGCGGACTCGCTATATGCGGGCAGCAGGAATGGAGACTGGATCAAAGTCAAATGCGAGAAAAGACAGGAATTTGTCATCGGTGGGTACACGTCTTCTGATAAGAGAAGCAATGGCATCAGTTCACTTCTTCTCGGGGTCTACGAAAAGGAGGAGCTGGTTTATGCGGGAAGAACTGGAACAGGGTTTTCCCAGAAACAGCGGAAGGATCTGGAAGGGAAATTTAAATCCAT
>RZYZ01000476.1 GCA_009930125.1 Clostridia bacterium
GACCATGGAGGTTATTGATGTGATCCGATTCCACATGGAGGGCGTCGCGCTTCTTTTCGGCATCGGCGCCGGGGACATCGAAACGAGAATCACGAAGCTCAGCATTGGACTGGATGGACCCGCCTACTGGAATGCGCGGGAAGCGCTTCTTAAGATTCATGAAGACAATGATTACGGGAATCTGATGATCCGCATAGGCGCAGAGGAAAACGTAAGCCTTGTTCGGATCATGAATGAAACCCTAAGACTCTGCGGCTACATGGAAAGCCGATGGAGAGACACCCAGAGAGAGATGGTTCACGAGGCGGTGCTTCTGCATGGCCATGACCTTTCGGTGAAACAGATTGACCTGGCCAGGGAGCTGGGACTTTCCAGTCAGGCCCTCAATCAGAGAATTCAGAGCAGCGGATACTACAGCTATGTCCGTGCACGCCGAGAAATCTCCCTGCTGCTGGAAGCGGAGTGGGGAAAAGAGAGCAGGTCATAAGGCAAAGAGCACCACACAGGCTATCAGAATACACATTAAATCGGAGGTTCGACTATTGAAGAACAGAAAAATCATCCTCAGCATACTCCTTCTGTTTCTATTTACACTCTTTTCAGCGGGGTATGGAAAAGGTGGCAAAGAAGATATGAGCGCCACGGAAGATCCTCATGCCCAGGAGAGTACTGAAATCTGGGTCATTTCAGACCTTCATTTTCTATCCCCCTCCATTAATGATCAAGGACCTTCCTTTCAGCGGATTATGGAAGTGGGAGACGGAAAGAATCTCCACGAGATCCATCGGATTCTTGACGCTTTCAAGGAAGAAATCATGAGGGAAAGACCCCATGCACTCATCGTCAGTGGTGACCTGACAAATAACGGTGAAATGGAAAGTCATAAGGAGCTGGCCGAAGTCTTCTCCGAAATCGAGGAAGCGGGGACAGAGGTCTACGTGACGCCTGGAAATCATGACCTGAACAACCCCTTCGCCAGAGGGTTTCGCGGAGAAGAGCAGTACAGGGTAGAGACGGTGACTCCGGAAGATTTCAGAGAAATTTATAAGGATAACGGCTATGCAGAAGCTTTCTCAAAGGATGCGCACTCCTTGAGCTATGCCGTGAAGGTGGATGAGAAAACCTGGATGCTCCTCATCGATACGAATCGGTATCAGAGGAACATGGAGCTTGGGTATCCGGAAACGGGCGGCATCCTCAGCCTCGGGACGTTT
>RZYZ01000477.1 GCA_009930125.1 Clostridia bacterium
TTTAAGGAGGAGAAAGTAATGGCAAAAGCAAAATTCGAGAGAAATAAGCCACACGTCAACATCGGAACCATCGGACACGTTGACCACGGTAAGACCACGCTGACAGCAGCAATCACAACTGTGTTATCACAGACAGGTGGAGCTACAGCAACAAAGTACGACCAGATCGACAAAGCACCAGAAGAGAAGGAAAGAGGTATTACCATCAATACTTCCCACGTAGAGTATGAGACTGAAAACAGACATTATGCTCACGTAGACTGCCCAGGACATGCTGACTATGTCAAGAACATGATCACCGGAGCAGCACAGATGGATGGAGCAATTCTTGTTGTATCCGCAGCGGATGGTCCAATGCCACAGACAAGAGAACATATCCTTCTTGCATCAAGAGTAGGAGTTAACTACATCGTAGTCTTCCTGAACAAGGCAGACATGGTAGATGACCCAGAACTGCTTGAGCTGGTGGAAATGGAAGTAAGAGAGCTTCTGAACGAGTACGAGTTCCCAGGAGATGACACACCAATCATCGCAGGATCCGCACTGGAAGCACTGGAGAACCCAACAGATGCAGAGAAGACCAAGCCAATCATGGAACTGATGGCAGCGATCGACAGCTACATCCCAACACCAGAGAGACAGACCGACAAAGCATTCCTGATGCCTGTAGAGGACGTATTCACCATCACAGGAAGAGGAACCGTAGCAACAGGAAGAGTGGAGACTGGAGTACTGAAGGTAGGAGACGAAGTAGAAATCGTAGGACTGCAGGAAGAATCCAGAAAGGTAGTATGTACAGGAGTAGAGATGTTCAGAAAGCTTCTTGATTCAGCACAGGCTGGAGACAACATCGGAGCACTTCTGAGAGGAATCCAGAGATCTGAAATCGAAAGAGGACAGGTTCTAGCTAAGCCAGGATCCGTAAAGCCACATACCAAGTTCGTAGGACAGGTATACGTGCTGAAGAAGGAAGAAGGCGGAAGACATACACCATTCTTTGATGGTTACAGACCCCAGTTCTACTTCAGAACAACGGACGTAACAGGAAACATCAAGCTTCCAGATGGAATGGAAATGGTAATGCCTGGAGACCATATCGACATGAATGTTGAACTGATCACACCAATCGCTATGGACGAAGGTCTGAGATTCGCGATCAGAGAAGGCGGAAGAACCGTAGGTTCAGGCGTTGTAACAACAATCAACGAATAAT
>RZYZ01000478.1 GCA_009930125.1 Clostridia bacterium
ACGCAGGACGCAGAAAGAGAACAGTACCTTAAAATAAGGGTCTGTTCTCTTTCTTTTACTCAAGGTAACTTATGGAGCAGATATTCACAGATAGTTTCCGCTGTCTTTTCAGAAAATCTCATTTCTATACTGCAGATACGTCCGTAATCTTGTAGTCTTCACTAGAGATGCTCATATCTTCTCTTTGCCGAATCCACGATATGAAGAATCAGGTCTTCGTAGCCTATGCCGACGGCCTTCGCCATCTTCACCAGATCACTGATTTCCCGATGAAGCCCCGGCAGGGAATTCACCTCGATGACATAGGGCTTTCCGTCCATGACCCGCATATCGATGCGCGCATAGTCCCTTAAACCCAGCGCCTTGAAGGCAGCTTCCGCTGTGGCTCTGATCTCCTTTTCCACATGCTGCTCAACCTCTGCCGGAATCTGAAAACGCACATACTCATCATAATGGTGCTTCACTTCAAAACTGTAGAATCTGCTGAACTTCTCAGGCAGATTCGAAAAATCGATGCCCATGACCGGAAGCGTCAATAGCTCCTGTCCGTTTCCTAGAACCCCGACGGTGAATTCCTTTCCATCAATATACTCATTGATCAGCGCAGGTGGATCGTAGTGCGCAAGAAGATGCTTCACCTTCTTTGTCAGATCCTTGAAATTATGCACCAGAGAATCTTCTCTTATGCCACGGCTGGAGCCTTCGTTCTTGGGTTTCACCAGAAGAGGATAGGTCAGGTCCATGGCCGACAGCTCTTCCACCTTTATACAGGTGAAGAATCCCGGTGTGGGTATGGAGGCTGCCTGCAGAGCTTTCCCCGAAAAGATCTTGTTGTATGCGATGCTATGGGGTAGAGGTCCCGAACCCGTATAAGGGATCTTGTTTTTCTCCAGGAGGGACGGAAGCTGAGATAATCTGGATGCACCTTCAATGCCGTTGCAGAGATTGAATACAAAATCCACTTTCTCTTTCCGGATTCTTTCTATAAGATTCTTATCAAAAGGAATACGGACCACCTCATATCTGCTTTTCAGCGCTTTCATCACCGCTTTTCCTACTGATTCCTTGAAGCTGTCTTCAAGAAAGCCTTCTTCGTTATGAAGGATCTCTGCTCTTGATTTATCTGTCACTACTGCTATTTTCATTTTTCATTCGCCTCATTCTTTCAACTCGATACCGACAACATGTCAGCCAGTCTACCGTAAA
>RZYZ01000479.1 GCA_009930125.1 Clostridia bacterium
ATAGATGGACCCTTCGATGATGATGTTTCTGCCACCTTCCTCCAGATAGTAGATTTCATAGAAGTCATGAAAATGGGATTTCGTCATATTGTCGTTCATGCCTTCTTTTCTTTCACAGGCAATCAGCTGACCTTCGGTCATGCGGATTCCAGCATAGTCGATCATGTTTTTATCTCCTTTTCTGTGATAATCGTTCTCGATTATCCGCGATGAATACGGTTATATTTTACATGTTCGAGCAAGATATGTAAAGAAATGGATATTTGACTGCAATTTTCGTCTAGTTTGAATGCCATGGGTATACTACAATGTAACCATGCTGATGAAGCAAAGAAAGCGTAAAGGAATAAAGCTCATGAAAAGGTTTAACGCAGAAATAGAATACACGCAGGAGACCGTTCATCTTCTCTATAAGACTTTCTATGGGATCTATGAGAGAAGAAGAGCACTCATCCGGATGGGGATGGGGTTTCTCATGGCCATGGCGGGTCTGTTTCTTGACCTTCCTATGATTTTTCAGGCGATGCTTCTCATGGGCGGTGCCTGGCTCATGGTGAGCCGTGATTTTCCGGCGAAGATGAGAGCCACCGATGCCCTGGAAAAAAGGCAGGGGAATCTGCCGAAACTTGCCGTGGAGTTTCATGACCGCCATCTGCTTCTTCTTGAAGGGAAAAGCATGAAACTGAAGTACAGTGAAGCCGAGTATCTCGTGGAAGACGATGCCCTGATCTTTCTCTTCTTTTCCAGAGACAGTGCAGTGCTGGTGGAGAAGGAGCATCTACAAGGCGGAAGCCTGGAAGAATTCAAGGCTTTTCTGGAAGAAAAGACAGGACGCACTTTCTACAGACCACAGTCATGGCTCCAGATGAGTCTACGTGACGTGGTGGGTCTGCTCAGAAAATCGTAAAGACCTCACTTATAATTTGTTAGTGAAATCGCACCTGCGATTCTCTATAGATATCAATTACTCGTTAAATAGTAGGAGGGACAATATGTTCAGATCAAAAAAACTAGTTACTATCGCACTTGCGGCCATGATGACTGTAGGACTTGCAGCCTGCGGAGAGAAGACCGATACACCTGCAGGAGACCAGACCTTCAATCTCAAGCTGGGACACAATCTTGCCGAAGACCACGCAGTTCACCTGGAGCTGTCCGACTTTGCCGAGAAGGTGAAGGAGAAGACAGATGGAACAGTCACCGTT
>RZYZ01000130.1 GCA_009930125.1 Clostridia bacterium
ACTTCGTTCAAATAGTCTAAAAGCCCACTTATTTCTAAGCAGGCTAAGAAAAATAGTTTATTCTACTATTTCCACATGTACTTTCTTGTTTTCCTTCATGGAAGCGGCCTTTACCACGGTTCTGATCGCCTTGGCAATCTTTCCCTGCTTACCGATGACCTTGCCCATGTCTTCAGCGTTCACTCTGAGTTCAAGGGTAAGGGAACTATCGTTGTCCACTTCTGTAACGGAAACTTCTTCGGGGTGATCTACCAATTCCTTAGCGATGAACTCAACTAATTCTTTCATATCATTCCCTCCGATTACTTCTTGATTCCAGCCTTGTCAAATAGTTTAGCAACAACCTCTGTAGGCTGTGCTCCCTTGTTTAACCATTCTGTTGCCTTTTCAGCATCAATCTTGACTTCCTTTGGTTCGCTTACTGGATTGTAGAAACCAATCTCCTCGATAAACTTACCATCTCTAGGACTCTTTGAATCTGCAACAACTAATCTGTAGAAAGGTGCCTTCTTGGAACCCATTCTTCTTAATCTGATCTTTACTGCCATTTATCTTTCACCTCCTGGTTATTTTGTGTTAAAAGGGCATTTTACCGAACAGTCCCTTTTTGGAACCCTTCTGCATATTTCCCATCTGTTTCATCATTTTCTTCATATTGTCAAAACCCTTGATGACTTTGTTGACATCTTGTATGGTTACACCTGAACCCTTCGCGATCCTCTTTTTCCGAGATGCGTTTTCAAGAAGTTTCGGGTTTCTTCTTTCCTTGGCGGTCATGGAATGGATGATGCTTTTCGTCTTCATCATTTCCTTTTCGCTGTCGTCCAGATTCAGTCCCTTCATTTCCTTGCTGTTCATTCCAGGCATCATTTCCATGATTTTGTTGAGGGGGCCAAGTTTCTGCATCTGCTCAAATGCTTTCAGGTAATCTTCATAGTTGAATTCCTTACTCATCATTTTTGAGCCCAGTTCCCTGGCCTCTTTCTCATCAATGGCTGATTCCGCCTGCTCAATCAGAGAAAGCACATCACCCATGCCTAGAATTCGGCTGGCCATTCGTTCCGGATGGAACACTTCCAAATCGCTCATTTTCTCGCCTACACCGGAGAACTTGATCGGCTTTCCAGTCACTTCCCTGATGGAAAGCGCTGCACCGCCTCTGGTGTCACCGTCGAGTTTCGTCAGAATCACACCGGTCAGATCCAGAGAATTATTGAAACTCTCGGACACATTGACCGCATCCTGACCTGTCATGGCATCAACCACGAGCAGAGTTTCCATAGGTCTTATGGAGGACTTGATGCTCTTCAGCTCATTCATGAGTTCCTCGTCGATGTGAAGTCTACCTGCGGTATCTACGATCACCACATCACAGCCTTCTTTTCGGGCATACTCCATGGACGCTTTGGCAATGTCCACAGGGCTTACTTTATCGCCCATGGCAAATACCGGGATGTCGATCTGTTTGCCTACAATCTGCAGCTGTTTGATGGCTGCAGGCCTGTAAATATCTGCTGCAACAAGAAGCGGCTTTCTGTTTCTCTTGCGAAGATGTAAGGCAAGCTTTCCAGCCATGGTCGTTTTACCCGCACCCTGAAGGCCCACAAGCATAAACGCTGTAATAGAAGAATCAAAGCTCAGCTTTGCTTCACTACCACCCATCAGTGCAGTCAGTTCTTCATTGACGATTTTCACAACCTGCTGTCCTGGTGTAAGGCTTTCAAGGACCTCACTGCCAGTAGCCTTTTCGCTGACTTTCTTCACAAAGTTCTTGACGACTTTGAAATTCACGTCAGCTTCCAGAAGGGCTAGCCGTACTTCTCTCATGGCTTCTTTTATGTCATTTTCTGTCAGCTTTCCTTTTCCACGAAGCTTTTTGAATGCTTCCTGGAGTCTTTCCGCTAAACTGTCGAAGGCCATGTAATCCCTCCTTATAACTCCTTCAGGAGTTTTTCGATTTCACTACAGTAACAATTTTTCTCTAATAAAAGCGTTCTAATACGCTCTTTGATTTCTTCTTCCTTGATGGAAGACTTAAGAAGACTAAGCTTATCTTCGTAATCATTGAGGGTCTTATAACATCTTCTGATCAGGTCATGAATTGCTTGTCTGCTGGTATTCTGATTCTCGGCGATTTCTGATAAAGAGTAATCCATATTATAGTATTGATCTAAAATATTTCTCTGTTTATCTGTCAAAAGCTTCCCATAAAAATCCATCAACAAGGATATTTCAATTCTGTCTTCCATAACCTCACCTACCACATGGATTAGTTTACCTAAAAAGAATAACGCTGTCAAGTACTTTTACCTGACAGCATTAAAAAAGTTTTCTTCGCCTGGAATCAGACTTACCGATCAGATGAGCGCTTCCGCAAAAGCCTTGGCATCAAAGTCCTGCAGGTCATCGATGCCTTCGCCGACACCAATGTAGACAACGGGTATTTTCAGGCTCTCCTTGATGGAAAGCACCACGCCACCCTTGGCTGTGCCATCCAGCTTTGTCAGAACAATTCCATCCAGCTGTGCCACCTTCTGGAACTCCTTGGCCTGGATCACCGCATTCTGTCCGCTGGTTCCATCCAGCACCAGCAGGGAATAGATGTTGGCATCTCCATATTCCCGGTCGATGACTCTTCTGATCTTCTCCAGCTCATTCATAAGATTCTTCTTGTTATGAAGTCTTCCCGCCGTATCCACGAGCAGTACATCTCCGTTTCTCGCCTTGAAGGCCTGCAGAGCATCAAAGACCACCGCAGCAGGGTCGGAACCCTCCTGATGCCTGACGATGTCCACTTCCGCCCGCTTTGCCCAGACTTCCAGCTGATCAATGGCTGCCGCTCTGAATGTATCGGCCGCTGCCATGATCACCTTCTTTCCTTCTTTTTTATATTTATGGGACAGTTTTCCGATGGATGTGGTCTTGCCCACTCCATTGACTCCGATGACCAGAATGATGGTGGGTTTCTCCACCTTGAACTTCTTCTCCTCGTCCTCCATGAACTCAGAAATCACTTCTTTCAGTGCACCGGATACCTGATCCACTTCCGTGATCTTCTGAAGCCTGATCTTCTGCCGGAGTTTCTCAATAAGAATCATGGATGTCTCATAACCCACATCCGATGTGATGAGCACCTCTTCCAGCTCCTCGAAAAGATCTTCATCAATGGTCATGGCAAGCCCCAGCACCTCATTCATCTTCCCGGTGATATTGTCTCTGGTCTTGCTTAATCCGCTTTTCAGTTTTTCAAAAAAATTAGCCATTTTCACTCCTTGCCACGGAAAGGTCCATGGAAACAATCTTGGAAATGCCCTTTTCCTCCATGGTCACTCCATAGAGCGCATTTGCCGCTTCCATTGTCCCTTTTCTGTGTGTAATCAGTATGAATTGTGTGTCTCTTGCAAATTCCATAAGGAACTCAGCAAATCTGTATACATTCGCATCATCCAGTGCCGCTTCGATCTCATCCAGGATGCAGAACGGTGTCGGCTTCATTCTCAGGATCGCGAAGGTCAGTGCGATGGCTGAAAGGACCTTTTCTCCACCGCTCATGAGCGTGATGTTCTGAAGCTTCTTCCCTGGCGGCTGCACACTGATTTCAATGGGTGCTTCCAGAATATCTCCTTCTCCCAGAATCAGCTTCGCGTTTCCACCCTGGAAAAGCCGTCTGAAGGTGTCGTTGAAATTCTCGTTCATGACCTTGAAATTTTCGGTAAAGAGCGTTCTCATCCGCAGGGTCATATCCATGATCAGTTCTCTCAGCTCCAGTTTCGCCTTTTCCAGATCATCCCTTTGCGTACTGAGGAATGCGCTGTGTTCCGATACTTCTCTGAATTCTTCTATGGCCGCCACATTCACATTGCCCAGGCTAGTGATCTGTCTTCGCAGTTCATTGAGTCTTTTTCTGAAGGCATCCTTGTCCGGAATCGGAATCCGTTCTTCTTTGGCTTCGGCAAGGGTCAGATTCAGCTCATCATTGATCTTATTCAGAAGACTGGTCTTCTCCTTGTCCAGTTTTTCAATGGCATCCTTCACTTTATAAAGTTCCTTATCCAGAACATAGAATTCTTCATCCAGTGTTCTGACAAATCCCTGCAGTTCCTTAAACGCAGCTTTGTCCTTCACTTCTTCCATGGAAATCTCATCGAGCTTCTTTTCCATCAGAGAAAGTTCATTCTGCAGAGCGGCCGTTTCTTCCTTCATGGTTTCAATCTTCTTCTCTGACTGAACCACTTCAAGTGTTGTGGCCTCCTTCTCTTCATGCAGCTCCTTAAGCGACTGTCTCAGCGACGAAATGTCATCTGCAATCCTTGCAAGCTCTTTATTCCTTGCATCATGGGCTTCCAGGAGTCTACCTTCTTTTACCGATTCCTCCATGATGAAGGCTGTGAGCTCGTCAAGTTCCTGGTATTCCCTTATCCTCTTGTCTTTGATTTCCTTCAGATAATCCCTGTTCTTTTCTTTCTGGGATACCAGCTCGTGAATCTTATCATCCATCTGAAAAATCATCTGCTCAAGAGACTCCAGCTCCATTTTCCTGGAGGAAAGATCCTTTTCCGCATCAGAGATGATGTTCTCAAGCCTTGTCATATCTTTCTGGAACCCTTCCCGTCTTTCTGACAGTTTTGCCAGTTCCATCCTGTAATTGTTGATGGTATAGGAACATTCTCTTTCTTCTCTGGTTCTCTCCTGAAGAACCTTCTCGATTTCAGCCCTCTTTGAGACCTCCTGCACGCGGTTTTCTCGAAGTACTGCGTAACTTTTTGTTAAATCGTCCAGATCCTTCTTTCTTGAGAAAATACCTGAAGATTTCTTGTACAGGCTTCCTCCGGTCAGAGATCCACCCGCATTGATGATGTCTCCTTCCAGTGTCACAATCCTCATGGTGTAGCCCATTTCCTTGGCTGCAAGCAGCGCATCATCCATAGTGGATGCCACAAAGACTCTGCCCAGAAGATTTGCGGCGATGCCTTCATACTTTTTCTCGAAATGGACAAGATCCAGGAGATTTCCGAGGAGCCTCCCTCTTTTCAGTGCAGGATCCTTGGCCTTGTACCCTTTGATGACATTCAGCGGATAAAACGTAGCCCGACCATAGGACTTCGCTCTCAGAATGCCTATAAGCTCCTTGGCGTCATTGTCCGTCGGGGTGATGATGTTGTTCACCTGAGAACCCAGCGCCACCTCAAGGGCCAGCTCGAAGCCCTCATTGGGCTTGATCACTTCACCTACAAGATTGACTTTGCTGCTCAGTTTATGGGATGCACTTTTAAGATGCGTCATGAGCGATTTAACGGATCTTGTATATCCTTCATAATGTTCTTCCAGATTCTTCAGAAGCTTCAGCTGGGATTCCTGCCCTCTCAACTCATAATCCATGTTCTTGATTCTTGCATCCAGTTCATTGAGTTCACTCAGCACCTTCCCAGCACTGTTTTTTCGGGTCAGGAGCATCTCTTCCTCTTTCTCGATCTTTTCTCTCAGCGCCTCGATTTCCCTGTCCGTATCCTTCTTAGCCATCTCATTCATGGAGGAGGAGGCTTTGTAGCTGCTGATCATGGAGACGATGTTTTCAACCTTCCCCTTCATGGTGTCGCGGTCACTGTAGCTGGCTTTGGCCTTATCCTGAATGCTCCTTATTTTCTGGTCCGTATCCTCATCCTCATCCCGAAGACCTTTCTGGGCATTCTCGCTGAGTTTCAGGCTTTCAGAAAGCTGAGACCTTCTCGCTCTCTTCTCATCCAGGTATTTTTTCACTTCGGTGATTTCCGACTGTCCCTTCTCGATTTCTCGGGACCGCTGAACCTGGTTCTCCTCTTCTTCAGAAAGTCTTTTCGTGCTGATCTCAATGGATTTTTCATTCTTCGCCAGGGTCTTCCTGCGATCTTCGATGAGCTGATAAAGCATTTTGATTTCACCGGAAATCGATTCGCTCCGTTCTCTCTTCTG
>RZYZ01000480.1 GCA_009930125.1 Clostridia bacterium
CCGGCCCTTCGAGGAAAAATATGAAGTGAAGATTCCGGTGGTCGTTGCCGGCGGAATCTTTGATGGAAAGGACATAGCCCATTATCTTCAGCTGGGTGCGTCCGGAGTTCAGATGGGCACAAGGTTCGTTGCCACGGAAGAGTGCAACGCAGACCTTGATTTCAAAATGTCTTATGTGCATGCAAAGACGGAGGACATCAGGCTTGTGAAAAGTCCTGTGGGCATGCCTGGAAGAGCCATAGAGAATGACTTCACAAGAAAGCTCGATGAAGGAAACATTCCGGTGAAGCGTTGCTACAACTGCCTGATTCCCTGCGATCCGAGAACGACTCCTTACTGCATCTCTGATGCGCTCATCCATTCAGCGGAGGGGACAGAAGGCCTGATCTTTGCAGGGTCCAATGCCTTTAGAGTCAATGAGATCATCTCCGTCAAGGAGCTGATGAGAAAACTCATTGAAGAAACCAGAGAGCATCTGGATTCATAGATTTTATCAGAAATCAGAGCTGATTCAGAACGAATGAATCAGAAAATAAGGAGCATCAGGAAGACTTTCAAAGTTTCCTGATGCTCCTTTAGCATATATGATATATGGATTTCATACTATTCATCGGTTTCCAGGACCAGTCCGTTTTCGTAGAGCTGCGTCACATTATAAGGATAAGTGTTTTCCTGGTGGAGATGCCCGAAATACCAGTGGGCATACTGGGTTTTATCCATGACTTCCTGAAGAAAGAGATTCAGTTTCAGCTCGGGCGCATGATTCGGGAAGATCATGTTCATGATTTTTTCCGGAGCGGCATGGGTGATGATGTAGTCCACCTTGAAATCATGAGCTTTGAGGTTCTTTCTGGCTTCCTCGAACTCCTCCTCGGATGGAATCTCTTCTTTCCACCAGGAAACACCTTCTTTTCGAAGGAACTTATCGATGCTGTAGCCTCCACCCATGGTGAAGAAAGTGCGGTTTTCGATGGTGAAGACCTGGCCTCTCATGAGATGGAGGATGTTTTTTCTGATCCGATGGATTTTCCCTCCATGCCACATTTCGATGGGATAACTGTTTAAGGCATCGAAATTTTCATGGTTTCCGTCTATGAAGAGAATGGTGAAGGGGAGACTTTCCAGATCATCCAGATGCTCCTTTTCCTTTTCATCCATTCTGAAAAGAAATCCGAAATCTCCTGCAATGAGAAAATAGTCTTT
>RZYZ01000481.1 GCA_009930125.1 Clostridia bacterium
ATATTAATGATAGATAACCTATGTAGAGGATTACCCGATTGCCATGTAGAAAATGAAGGTTTGTGAATTTGAAAGTGAGGATGTATGAATCAGACGAGTGAATTAAAAATGAAAGTTCTTGAAAATGTGGGAAAAGTGATCATCGGAAAGGAAAAGGAAATCGAACTGCTACTCATCGCCTTCTTGTCTGAAGGCCATATTCTTCTGGAAGACCTGCCTGGCATGGGAAAAACCATGATGGTCCGCTCCTTCTCCAAGACCCTGGAGATTCCCTTCAAAAGAATCCAGTTCACACCGGATCTTCTTCCAGGGGACATTACAGGTGTAAGCTTCTATAACCAGAAGACCAGGGACTTCGAGTTCAGGGAAGGTCCTTTGTTCTCCAATGTGATTCTGGCTGATGAAATCAATCGTGCGACGCCCAGAACCCAGTCGGCTCTTCTGGAAGCCATGGAGGAAAGGCAGATCACCGTGGATGGAGAGACAAGAAGACTGAAGAAGCCTTTCATGGTTCTGGCCACCCAGAATCCCATCGAATCCTATGGAACGTTTCCGCTTCCGGAAGCCCAGATGGACAGGTTTCTTATGAGAATCAAGCTGGGCTATCCCAGTAAATCCGAAGAGAAGATTATCCTCCTAAGTACCTTCGGAGAGGTGCTGGAGGAGCTTGAAAGTGTTTCAGATATGGAGAGCATCTTTACCATGATGGAGGAGATCCGGAAAGTCACCATCACAGATGAAGTGATGGAGTATCTTCTGGACATCGTCCATGCCACAAGAGAGTCGGAGGAAATCAGCCTGGGCGTGAGTCCGAGAGGATCCATTGCCCTCTATAAGGCGGCACAGGTGAAAGCCTCCCTTGAGGGAAGAGATTACATCATGCCTGAAGACATCCAGGAGATGGCACCTTATACCCTGAATCACCGGATTCTTCTGGATGATGCCAGCAGTGTGGAGGAATGCATGGCTAGAATAAAGGCGATTCTTGGCAGCATCAAGGTGCCGCTTGAAAATCTGGAGGAAAGCTGATGCTCTGGATTTTTATTGGCATCCTTCTTCTTACCTTTATCCTCAATGAAGTACTTTTCCGCTATGCAGGGAAAAATCTGACGTATCATACCACAGTGGATAAGAAGGTGGTTGAAATCGGAGAAGAGATCAGGCTCACGCCTGTGGTGGAAAACAGGAAATTCATTTC
>RZYZ01000482.1 GCA_009930125.1 Clostridia bacterium
CAAGAACGGTTCTCAGATGCATCTCTCTTTCCTTCATCTTCTTGTCTGATAGCACTTCTCTGGTGATATCCTTGTGATTCCCGAAGATACCGATGAGCTCGTTCTTTTCATCATAGAGACACATATGGTCAGCGGAAATATAGATTTCCTTCCCTTCCTTGAGTGTCTTTTTGAAGTAAGAGGTGGCATGCTTTTCCTCGAGGAGTTTTCTGAAATTATCGGTTCCGCTTTCTAAATCCGAGAGGAAAGCAAAGGGAACTTCCATACTTCGGATCTCCTCTTCCGTCATGTCATATAGCGCTAGAAGTGACGGATTGACTCTGCTCAGTTTCAGGCTCATCAGGAGATCATTCAGGTTCACTTTCTTTTCCCTTATGTCATTCCACGAAACAGGCTGGTCCAGCTGAAGGAAGAACTTCGCATTCTGAGACTGATTGAAATAGATGTTCAGCCACATTTCATTTTCTGCCAGTTTATCTTCCGTCAATTTTCTCTCAGTGATGTCTCTGCTTATACCGAGAAAGCCGATGATCTTGTTGTCTTTGCCGTAATAAGGGGTCTTCAGGGTTTCAATGAAGCTTCTTGTGCCGTCTGAGAGAGTCACCCACTCCTCGTTCTTTCTGGGTGTATGGTCTTTCAGAATCTGCGCATCTTTTTCTCTGAAGAGATCCGCAATTTCATCCGGATAGAGGTCATAATCTGTATATCCGATGATCTTCTCTTTGGGCAGATTCAGAAGCTCTGCAAAATTATTGTTGCAGCCTCTGTAGTATCCATCCACGTCCTTGAAGAAAACCAGGTCGTAGATGGAGTCCAGAAATCTGTTCATATTGCTGTCCATGTTTTTCAGGTCCAGGACCACGTCACTTCCGTAGGAAGCATCCTGTTCCTTCAGACTGATTTGTCTTCTCTCTACACTGGAATGATCCGGAATCCTCATATCGAAAGGTTCATCAATATAAGCTGCAATCTTCAGAAATTCCGATGTGCCGATGATCTCTCCTTCATCATTTCGAAGAACGGAAATTATACCGGAAAGAACCACTTCTTCTCCGGTTTTTCTCATATAAACGATACTCATACGTCCTGGTTCTTTCCCATGGACAATCTGATCAACCTGCCTGTGCTGCAGGCGTTGGCAGATGCTTATTTTGCGGACAACGGCATGCCTCCGACGGTGACGCCGGAGATGGCTGCC
>RZYZ01000483.1 GCA_009930125.1 Clostridia bacterium
CGTCCATACATCGCAGCACTGCTGTGTACTCTCAGACGTTCGCAATCCAGTTCATTCTTCAGATCATCAAAGAGAACTTCAATGCCGTTGCGTTCCCTGTAGTTCTCAAGAGCAGTCTTCGCATCCTTCTCAGCATTTGTATAGAAGCACCAGTAACCGAAGAAATGCTCATCAAAATAGGTCTCGGGTTTCTTTTTCGCTTTTATCTTCTGCCCATTCTTCGTCTTGTATCCCAGCTCGAAGAATTCCTTGTAGAACTTCTGATGTTCATCAACAGGTTCTCCACTGCTGAATTCATCAAAACACCTGCTGTAGTGTTCCATGAACGATTGCCTGCGATGAAGCGCAGCTTCATCATCATAGTAGATGTGAAGCCATCCACGAGATCCGTCAGGAAGTGGGGCATATACAGTCTGCGACTGGATGATCGTCCCATTCTCTTTTCTGATATAGCCGCTGATGTTCTCCATCATAGAGCTTCTCATCTTCTGGATGTGCGCATGGGGCCATTTCACACTCTGAGGTACAGGGATGATGAACTTGATGCCGTTCTCAGTTACAAAATTGAGATTCTCACTTGAGTAGAATCCTCTGTCCATAATGAAGGCAGAGGGCTGCACTTCCAGTTTCTTCAGCCGTGTTACCATCTCCTTCAGAGTTTTCGAGTCATTCATCGATCCAGGAAGAGGAGCAAACCAGATGGGAACAGCACTACTCTTTGCTGAAAGGAGAGCAAGGTTGATCTGTTTCATCTTTTCTTTGTCTCGGTTATGGCCCCATTCAACATAATGGTTATGGCGGGCATGGGAGCTGACACTGGTAATATCGTAGCAGAGGCTTTCCCCTTTTCCCTTTCTGCTCATCCATGGACCAAGGAAGGTAGCGACCTTATCCTCATTCAAACGAAACAGCAGTTCGCTCACTCTTTCAGAAGCAATAATCTTCTTTCCATGAAGATCCATCCAGTACTCTGATGTTGAAAGAGGGTTCCCTGTACACAGAATATAGGAGGCAAGATCAAGGATTGATTGTGTGTCATCCTTACCGAATGCTTTCAGGAGAAACGGTTTTACTCCCGTACTTTTAATCATCTTGTCAACGATCATAGGATCCGTCTTCTTTCAGCGTTAAAAATCACAGGAACCCGAAACGCAATCGTGATGAACCACACCGCGTTGGTTGATGCAGCCGAGAG
>RZYZ01000484.1 GCA_009930125.1 Clostridia bacterium
TGAGCGACAGCACATCCCTGGCGCTGCTTCTGGAACTTGTCAGCAACCCGCTGATGATGAGCAACTACATCCTCTACACGGGAAACCCCGAAGACCTCGGCAGCATCGCGAAAGACGACCCTCAACTCGCCGAGTGGATCAGAGATCTCGGCCGGACCATGGAAGCAGCGCTGAAACACCTCAGGAAACACGGCGTTCCGGTGGACCACCTCACCTGCCTGGAAGTCATGGCTTCGGAGATGATGAACTGACCCGACACAAAATGGGAGGGGGTCTCACTGCCCCCTCTTCATCCGGCAGACAGAAATAAGTCATCCCGACTCCGCGCAGGGAATAATTCCCTGAAGACCTCGAAGTATCCGAAAGATACTCTCCAGGAAAGGGCAGGTGTTTTTTCTTTGGCATCAACGAAAAAAGACATCGAGCGCTGGAAACAGGTCACGGAAGAACGGTACGCCAAGGTGGAACTGGTGCTTCAAAGGAACGGCTTTCTCAGAACATCGAACAGGGGTTCCCATTTCGTCTTTCGCCATCGGACGATATCAAAATATGTCAGGATCTTCCCGGAGTACTTCCACGGGTTTGCATCCAAGGACGGAGCCCTAGTGATCGTACAGCACAAAAACGCGGTCAAAAGATGCTATCTTCTGAAGGCAGCGGGTATGCTGGAAAAACTGGCGGAAATACAGGAGATGGAAGAAGGGTTCATGCAGGGCCAGGCGGCGTAAAAACAGCCAATAGCAAGAAAGGATCTGTACCGAATAAAAACAGTGGACCACAGGGGAGGAGAGTTTCTCCTCCCCTGCTCTATAAAGCTTTTCTCATCGAGCACCACGGCCAGTCCGCTCGTATCAGAACCCAAATACTTTTTAAGAACAAAAATTCAGAATGGAGGGTGAGCAGATATATGCAAATGTATCCTTCAGAATTTCTTGAATTCGCTTCTGTTTTTGAAGAAGTATGGGATTACCTCATTGGAGAAACGCTGTACGATTCTGAACTTGGTTGTGGTACCATTTTAGAAATGGATAAAAATCATGAATACTTGGGAACAAGATTCTCCAAAACTCCCCAGGCACTAGGAGTGACAAAAAAAAGATACAGGATCCCTGAAGATTTTTCAGGAGATTCTTTCAGAATATACGTTGAAAAACCGGATTCTCTTTTACTACTCTCTTCATTTCTAAAAAAT
>RZYZ01000485.1 GCA_009930125.1 Clostridia bacterium
GTGCAGGCTTGAAGCATGCAGTCCCTTTGGAGCAGAAAGCCTACAAGATCAATGCAACGCATCTTGTAGGCAACGGTGAGGAAAAGAGAACGTTCATGCTCCCATTGCAGGATGAGTCCAAAGGAACACAGAATCTTTTCTTTCTCAGCCCGCAACTGAAGAACGCCTTTGACAATGGGTATGTGTTTTGTGTCGATGAACTCGATGCCAGTCTCCATCCGGCTCTGCTTCTCTATCTTGTCGGTCTCTTTAACAGCGAAGAGACAAACCCAAGAAATGCACAACTGATCATAACGACTCACACCACCGAGCTGCTGTCCACTCACTACATGCGCCGCGACCAGATATACTTCATAGACAAGGACAACGATACGGCTGTCTCAGAGCTTTATTCATTGGATGAATACTCAATAAGAACCCGTGAGGATGTGAGAAAGTCCTATCTAAACGGAAAATTCGGTGCAGTTCCGAATATCGGCTGAGGTGATTCAGATGAGCAGGAGATTCAAACAAAAGACAAGAGGCAACGCCTCGAAGAGGAAGCGCTCAACGGTCTTCATTGCAGCCGAGGGCCATAATCGTACAGAGAGAAACTATTTCAAAGGATTCATCGCAAGACATAAGAATCTGGCTCTGAGGATGGTTCCTGATTCCAGCACAGATCCAGTGAGAATGGCAGAGAGCCTAGGTGATTTCATGGAAGAATCTGGGTTTTCATCCCAGGATGGAGACCTCGCATTCTGCCTGATTGATCATGACTGCAACCATGTAAAGGATGATCAGATACGACAAGCCTTGAAGATTGCCCAAGACAGAGGTTTTCACATCATACTCTCAAACCCATGTTTTGAACTCTGGTTCATATGTCACTTTACATCGACACCAAAGAACTATGCCTCATCGAAGGAAGTACTCAAAGACATCATTCACTATCTTCCTGGGTATGGGAAATCCGATGAGGACCTGTTTATGCGCACTGAAAGCCTTCTGCCAGAGGCAATCGAAAATGCGAAGAAACTCGAGAAGCGATGCCTGGAAATCGGCTATACCATCCATGGACATGAATTCTCTCCATGTACTGAAGTATACAGGATGACAGAATTGATGATGGCAGTGAATTCCAGGGGAATATGACTGTATAGGCAGTTCTGCAAGCTTCAATAGTGAGAGAAGGTGCCTCAACCTTTGAT
>RZYZ01000131.1 GCA_009930125.1 Clostridia bacterium
TAGATTTGTCCATATTTTGAGTAGCAGATACTGATGCATAAAAGAAGGATCCTTATGACGATGCTGCTGACTTCTGTTCTATTTCTTTCGGGCTGTCAGCTGCTTACCATCAATCATAGAATAAGTGAATCCACAGGAATTCCTATACCGGACTCCATCAGAATCGATTACGAGGATACCCATGGCGGTTTTCATGGCGACGGAGATACCCTTGCCATTGTAAAATTTGATGGAGATACTGCGCCAGGGGTTCGTGCTGAGATTTCGAAGCAGCCGCACTGGAAAAGACTGCCCCTCTCTGAAAGCCTTGAGGTTATGATGTACGGTGGTGTAATAAATGGGATCACTTATACCCATGAGTATGCTGAACTTCTTAAGATGCCTCGCGTGGATAACGGATACTGGTTTTTTGAAGACAGACAGCTGGAAAGCGGATTGTCAAAGGAAGGGCAGGATCTGTTTCCAAGAGCTTCTTACAACTTCACCTTGGCTGTCTACGACGCTGACACAGATATTCTCTATTATCTGGAAGTGGATACGTGATGCACAATATGAGACCGGAAGCCTCTGTGCGTGAGCGTTATTGGCGATCAGGATGGATCATGGTTTTCGTCGAAAATGAGGATATTGATACTATTTTATCCGGATTGGTCAAAATAATCCTTTGACATTTTATTGTCATCTGCACTATACTGTGGATATAACACAAAACGAAATAATACATTAGGTATCTTTACTTCAGGTAAAGATTTAATAGGGAAAGAGGTTTGAATCCTCTACAGCCCCCGCTACTGTGAACAGGGATGAAATCTTCAGAAACCACTGAGTGAACCTCGGGAAGGTGAAGAAAGTAAAATGATCTGTAAGTCAGGAGACCTGCCTAATTGTAGTTCATCATTTCATAACTTCGGAGGGAGGTTTGTGAGTTTTTTCTTTTGCAGAAAAACACATGGATTTCGCCATGTGTTTTTTATTTTTTTCAGGGGGGATGGATTTGAGACAGATCATGATTGCAGGAACAGGCAGTGGAACAGGGAAGACGACAATCAGCACAGGGATCATGAGGGCATTGAAAAGAAGAGGGCATGAAGTGATCCCCTTCAAAGTAGGTCCCGACTACATCGATACCGGATTTCACAGAGCAGCTACAGGAGTGTCCTCTGTGAACCTGGACCTGTGGATGGCTGGTGAAGCCCATACAAGGTTTCTTTATGCACATCATATGGAAAAAGGAGACTTTGCTGTGGTGGAAGGGGTCATGGGGCTCTATGACGGAACAGGGGATGAAAAGGGTACAGGGAGCACGGCGCATACGGCGAAAATACTGAACCTGCCAGTAATTGTGATCATTGACGGGGAAAAGACAGGCAGCTCGGCTGCTGCAGTGGTTCTCGGATTCAGAGAGTACGACAGGGAAGTCAATCTTGCCGGGGTGATCGTGAATCGCGTCTCCTCGGAAAGCCATTACACACTCATCAGAGAAGCCATAGAGAAGCGAACAGGGATTCCCTGTCTGGGCTATGTCCCTCTTGAACAGGAGATGCATCTTCCTTCGAGACATTTGGGCCTTGTTCCGGAAAACGAAGCCCAGGACGCGGATGTCGTCTTAAAAAGAGCAGCCTCACTCATTGAGAAGCACTTGAATCTGGATGCTCTGGAAAGAATCGCCGTATCCGTTGGTAGTGGTGCGAAGGAGAAGGATCCGCGCAGAGCGCTGAAAAATATCGGGGCAGGCCTTCGGATCGGACTGGCGGAAGATGATGCCTTCTCCTTCTATTACAAAGACAACCTGGAGCTTCTGGAGTATATGGGGATGGAAATCATTCCCTTCAGTCCAATTCAGGATGAAGCGCTCCCTAACGAACTGGATGGAATCTATCTGGGGGGAGGTTTTCCGGAAGTGCATGCAAAGCGGCTTTCTTCTAACTCTACTTTCCGGAAGTCTCTTTATGAGGCCATGGAAGAAGGAATGCCTGTCTATGGGGAATGCGGAGGATATATGTATCTGACCCAGGGGATTCTTGATGGGGAAGGAGTGTTTCATGACATGGTGGGCTTTCTGGAAGGACACTGTGAAATGACGAGGAAACTCCAGCGTTTCGGTTATGCGGAAATGACTGCTGAAAACGGTGCTGCATTTCGGGGGCATGAGTTTCATCATTCCCGATGGATCGGTCCGGACTCTGTGAAGCACGCTTTGTCTCTAAATAAGCCGGATCACATGAAAAGCATGTTGAACTGGACCTGCGGTCAGAGAAGAAAAAACGTCCAGGGAGCCTATGCGCATATACATTTCTACAGCAACCTTCATGCAGTGGGTGACATCGCTCAGCTGCTGGTGAAAAGAAAGGAGTCGAAATATGGAGAAATCTCAATCAATGACAAGAAATAAGAACCAGGTCCTTGTTTTCATGAGCCTTCTGGTGGCATTTTCCTATCTGGGGTCACTTGTGAAAATCCAAGGCACCATCGCTCTGGATGCACTGCCTGCCTATCTTGGGGCACTGCTTCTGGGACCGCTTCCCGGCGCAGTCATCGGATCTGCCGGACATCTGCTTACGGCGGTGACCAGCGGATTTCCCATGACGCTGCCGATGCATCTTTTCATTGCCATCCTCATGGCTCTGACCATTGGAATCTTCGGACGCATTGCAGAAAAAGCCACGCTTCCTCTCGCGGCTCTTGTGGGGGTTTTCCTGAATGGTCCCGTGAGCACCTTGGGTGCATCGTATCTTGCAGGTATACTCGGACTGGGCTTTTCGGGAAAGGCCATGTTCTTTGCGCTGATTCTTCCGCTGACCCTTACCTCCCTTGTGAATGCGGCAGGAGCTGTGGTGCTGTACAGAGTACTGAAGGCAAGACATGTCCTAGGAGGTCCTCATGAAGTATCGTGATCTTACACTGACCTCCTGGGATGAGGAAACCTATCTGGTGGTGTCCTGCGACAGTTCAGGAGGTATCGGAGATAAGAAGGGGGACTTCGTTCCTGTATCGCCAAGAATCCTTGGTTTTCATACGGCCCAGGTGGCTCTTCTGGAGATGCTCTGCATTGGCGTATCTCCTCTTCTTCTCTGCAACACCCTGTCTGTGGAGATGCATCCCACGGGAGAAGAAATTCTGAAAGGGATTCATGATGCACTCAGTCTTCTGGAAAATGGAGACCAGGTGGAGATTACAGGCAGTACGGAAGAGAACATCGCTGTTTCACAGACCGCCATGGGCATCACGGTGATGGGTAAAGCGCTGAAGAAGGACTTCCAGTTTCCAGAAACCTTTGCGGGAGACCAGGCGGTGGTCATTGGAAAGCCGCTGATGGGAGAAAGAGTCCTGGAAGCGAAGCGTGCGGAACTGTTCAATCTGGAGACTCTTAAGAGGCTCCTGGGGAAAGACTATATCCATGAGCTGATTCCAGCAGGGTCCCAGGGCATCATTCAGGAGATCCGCCTTCTCGAGGAAAGGGAGGGTCTGGTTTTCCTGGAAGAGGAATCCAATCCGGTGGATCTTTATGCATCTTCAGGTCCCGCCACGTCAGCGCTCATCACGCTTGAAGGAAGCGCTGTAGAGAAACTGAGAGAGGATGCCAGGGTGCCGGTCTATGTAGTGGGTAAGTTTATGAAAAAAGAAAGGGGTTGAGTTCATGGGGAAAGTCATACTGGTAACCGGGGGAGCGAGAAGCGGGAAAAGCGGGTTCTCGGAGAAAATGCTCACAGGAAAAGATGTGGTGCTTTATATCGCCACAGCCACTCCCCTGGATGAAGAGATGGAGAGGCGGATTGCGCACCATAGAGCCCAGAGGCCTGCTGCATGGGAAACACTGGAAGCCTTTTCTGATCTGGAACGGAGGCTCTCTGAAAAGAATCGATTCTACGATGGGATTCTTCTGGACTGCATCACAGTGATGCTGACCAATCTTCTGTTTCATCATCCGGATTTTGAGGAAGACCAGTCTTCGGAACAGTTCTGGACGAATTTTGAGAAAGAGGCTAAGCTTGCGCTTCAGAAGCTTCTACATAACGCGCGGCGCAGATCTGACACCTTCATCCTGGTCACCAATGAAATCGGAATGGGACTGGTTCCGGAGACGGCTTTATCAAGACAGTTCCGTGACCTGGCCGGACGCATCAATCAGATGCTTGCCGCGGAAGCGGATGAAGTCTATCTTCTGGTATCAGGCATTCCGCTGAAGATCAAGGAGGGGAATCTGTCATGAGCATTTTTCTGCAGGTGATTTCTCTCTTCACGAAAATCCCGATACCGAAAAGAATCCGATTCGATGCGGAAAGGATGAGAAAAGGTGTCCGTTTCTTTCCGCTTGCAGGTCTTGTAGTAGGTCTGATTCAGGCGGCAGTGGCGGTGCTGGCAATGCGGTTTTTCAGCAGAGAAGTCGCCGTGGCGCTCTCCATGGCCTTTGGCATTCATCTCACCGGAGGGCTGCATCTGGATGGCCTTGCGGATACCATGGATGGCATCCTGTCGGCCCGCAGAAGAGAAGAGATGCTCCTCATCATGAAGGACAGCCGCATCGGGACCCACGGGGTTCTGGCACTGATTCTCTCACTTCTGCTGAAGTTTCTCTTTCTACTGGAAGTGGAAAATTCGCTTCTGATTCCGATCCTTGTGGTCCTGCCTGTGGTCGGAAAAACATCCATGGCGGTGATGCTCTGGGGAAGCCGGTATGCAAGAGAAGATGGCCTGGGCAACCTTTTTATCGGAAAGACGATGCCCAGAGATTCGATCTATGCAGGAACAGCGGGGACGGTTCTCCTCTATATTCTTACGGGACTTTACGGCGTATCTGCCCTTCTTCTCGTCTTTCTCATGATGTGGCTCTTTAGAAGGCATCTGGAGAAACTTCTCGGCGGACTCACCGGAGATACACTGGGCGCCATGAATGAAATGGCAGAGCTTCTCTTTCTGCCCCTGATCCTGCTGTTGCCTCAGGGGGGTAGACTGCTATGACCCGATACTACTTTGTAAGACACGGTACCACGGACTGGAACAAGACAGGCATCTATTTCGGACTAACGGACTGTCCGCTGAATGTGGAAGGTATACTGGAGAGCAAGAAGCTGGGCGGACTTTTATCGGGTATTGATTTTGATGAGATTTATGCAAGTCCCATGAAAAGGTGCACGGATACAGCAAGGCTCATCACAGGAAGAAAAGACCTGAAGACATCGGAAGCGCTTCTGGAGATGGATTTCGGTCTCTGGGAAGGGATGCACTTTACGGAGTGTATGGAGAAATTCCCGGAAGAATTCGGAAACTGGTCTTTGGATTACAGAAACTATGCACCGCCGGGTGGCGAAAAGTACGGGGACTTCTATGACAGAGTCCGAGGTTTTTATGATGAGGTACTGACGGAAGAGAAGAAGAATGTCCTTATCGTCACGCATAAGGGGGTGTTGCAGCTTCTGACATCCCTGCTTCTGACCGGAGAGGACACTCTCTTCTGGAACTTCAGCTTTCAGCACGGAGCATACAGCGTTCTTCTGAAAGATGCCGGCCACACAACTATAGAAAGAATGAACATCAGGGAGGAGTAAATTATGAGCAGAAACATCATGGTCCAAGGGACGTCTTCCTCAGTAGGAAAAAGTATTCTGGCAGCAGCCTTCTGTCGCATCTTCACCCAGGACGGATACAGCGTTTCTCCGTTCAAGTCCCAGAACATGTCACTGAATTCCCATGTGACCACTGAAGGACATGAAATGGGCAGAGCACAGGTTCTGCAGGCGCAGGCGTCCAGAAAAGCACCCCATGTATCGATGAATCCGATTCTTCTGAAGCCTACAACAGACCAGAAGTCTCAGGTCATTGTTATGGGAAAAGCGGTGAAGAATATGAACGCATCAGACTATTTCCGCTACAAGCATGAACTGAA
>RZYZ01000486.1 GCA_009930125.1 Clostridia bacterium
GCCATGAAGTCCTTTAAAGGACTCACTCCTCGATCTGGATGACGAGACATGGCGCGTTTTCCGATAAATTCTTTAGTAGTGGAAAGAAGGCGCCCAGAAACCCTTAAGGCTTCTAATGTGAACCCTTCTTCTGAAGTGTGGTCAATGGAGAACTCCCTGGACGCACTGGATGCTTCACCAGGAAAACAGAGATCTACCATGAGGATTCCTTTTTCACCATTGACGATGGGAAAATCACCATCAGGTGAGTATGCCCAAAGCGGTTGCGGGTGGCGGGCAAAATAATAATCCATACATTCCCAGGTGGTTTCTTCTGCGCCTCCTACAATGAGCCTGATGGGATGCTTCAGCTTCTTCGCCTCGGTAAGAATTTTCATGGCGTAGAGATTGGCCAGCAATGGCCCTTTGTCATCATTGACACCGCGGCCATAGAGAACCCCCTCCCTTTCCGTAATGGTATAAGGGTCACTGTTCCATTTTTCTTCTTCGATGGCTTCCACAGTGTCGATATGACAAAGGATACCGATATAGGGACGCGCATCGCCTGTTCGGATGTCCATGGCATAACCATCCTCTTCCTGAACCTGAAAGTCCATCTCCAGTGCTCTTTCCTTCAGCATACGGAAAGCTTCTGCGATGCCAGCGCCAAAAGGCGCATTGACTCCCGCCGTGGAAAGGTCTCTATGGGAGCGCACGGCCACCAGGTTCTTAAGATCTCTTAAAAACTCTTCTGTATAGCCTTCGATTTGCTTCTGGTACTTTCTAGCCATCGGCTTTCTCCTTAAGCAGCCTCTCCATCAGGGATACAGCCAGTGCATGGTCTTCCTCTGGAAGAAGTCCCGTGACAGAGAGTGCACCGATCATGCCCCCATCCTGAAGAACGATGGGAATCCCCCCCGGTGTGAAGGTATAATCCGCTATGGATTTCCCATACTTGCTTTCTATCTTCCCTTCGTCCCCCTGCTGCTTTTCAAATAGAGCCTGGGTGGAAAGCCCGAAATAAAGTACACTATTGCGCTTTCTCCTCAGCCAGTCCTCCTTGTCTTGCGCCATGGCATCTGGAATAAAGAGAAGGGCTCTTCTTCCTCTGACATAAACTTCCACCGCCGCTTTCTTGTTCATCTCCCGAATGTATGCAAGGATTGTCAGTGCTGACGGCAGCTGCAGAAATAATATCCGATATTGGCA
>RZYZ01000132.1 GCA_009930125.1 Clostridia bacterium
AATCTTCAGCATGTAGCCTGGATACTTGTTTTCGATGAAGCCTGCCTTCTTCCCCTCTTCAATGAGGACCCCGGCATGGGTGATGGCGATCTCTGAAAGCCGTGTCTTGATGTATTCGAACATACCGGAATTGCCCGGCGTGATGTTCATAATGCTTGGATGTTCCCGGATGGCGGAGAAGAAGAGATTCAGTATGGCGCCAAGCTTACCGTAGAAGTCCAGCCTCTCATTTTTCATGATCTTTCCGATTTCCTCATCCACCACCATGGAAAAGGATTCGATGACATAGGAGATGAGCTCCTCCTTCGACCTGAAATAGTAGTAGATGAGCCCCTTGGCCACATTCAGCTTCTTCGCGATGTCACTCATGGAGGTCTTCTGGATCCCTTTCTCCTCGAAAAGGATCATGGCCATCTCAATGATCTCCTGTTTTCTCTCTTCCGGATCCTTTGATATTCTCATCTTTTCCCTCCTATTCCACAGACTTCAGCGAAGACGCCATGTCCACATTCTGCAGTTTCCTGAACATGAACAGATTCACAAATATGGCAAAAAGCATGGTGAGCACCGCAGACACCGTATAGGAGAAGAGCTTGATGATTCTTCCGAACATCATGTTGTCCAGCTCCATGGTATCGATGACAAACCGGTGCAGCACGAATCCCAGGAAGAGTCCCAGAAGGGTTCCGATGATGGTGAGAAAGATGTTTTCCCGATACACATAGGCGGAAACCTCCTTGTCTCTAAAGCCCAGCACCTTGATGGTGGCGATCTCTCTGATTCTCTCCGTGATGTTGATGTTGGTCAGGTTATAAAGCACCACAAAGGCCAGGGCCCCTGCTGCAAGGATCAGAATCAGCACCACGAAATCCAGCATCTCCAGAGTCTTCCCGAATTCATCCCGGATGCTCTGCACCATCATGGACCCTAAAACCCCTTCATTGTCCATGAGGTTCTCGCTGAAAGCGGAATCCTCGATGCCTTCGGGATCTTCCAGATTGAAAAGTCCAGCGTTGATCTGAGGCTCTCTCAGAGTAATCGCATTGAAGTAGTCCTTATCCATATAGACATAGTGAGACAGGTAATTCTCCGCAATGCCGGAGACGGTGAACGCATAGGTTCTCGTATCCGTGTCTCTGTAGGTCAGGGTATCTCCCACGGAAACATCCAGAAGCTTCGCGATCTTTTCCGTGATCACAGCGCCGTCCATAGAAAGCACCAGCTTCTCCTGAGATGTCCTTTCGCGAAGGTCAAAGAAGTCCTCCACATCCCCTGTGTCCTCCGGCACCATGAGATTCACTTCGTATTCTCTGCTGGAACCGTTCTTGTAGAGAGAGACACTTTCGTTGTGAACGGAAAGATAGCTCTTAACATCCTCATTCTCTCCCAGGATCACATCCAGGTCACGAAGGGATTCTTCCTTGTCGGTGTTCATGAAGACCATGCCGTCGTAGAGAGAGATGTCGTCAAACTGACTGCCCATGATGGCATTGACGGAGTCCCGGATGCCAAATCCAGTAACCAGCAGCGCCGTGCATCCGGAGATGCCCAGTACCGTCATGAGGAATCTCTTCTTGTAGCGGAAGATGTTTCGGAAGGTCACCTTGTAGGAGAAGCTCAATCTCTTCCAGAGAGGTGTGATCCGCTCCAGAAGAATGCGCTTGCCCGGTTTCGGTGCCTTGGGCTGCATGAGGTTCGCCGGCGTCTCCTTCAGCTCACTGAGGGTGGCGAAAAGACTCGCCGATACGGTGGTGACCACCGAAATGGCAGTGGAGAGAAGCGCCAGGTCCCAGTGAAAGGGTGCCAGAATGTAAGGCGTCGAGTACATGTTTCCGTAGATGCCGATGACCACTCTCGGAAACAGCTGGAAGCCCACAAGGAAGCCGATGATGCTTCCTATAAGGCTGGCCAGAAGCGCATAGATGATGTATTTCATGGCGATGGTAAAGGTCTTGTAGCCCAGGGCCTTCAAGGTACCGATCTGGATTCTCTCCTCTTCCACCATACGGGTCATGGTGGTCAGGCACACCAGTGCCGCCACCAGGAAGAAGAACAGGGGAAAGATGGTGGCCAGGGACCCCAGTCTGTGGGCATCGTCCCCGAGATTCGCATAACCGGGAAATCCGTCCCGGTCATAGACAAACCACTCGTCGGGAATCTCAAGGATCTTTCTTTCCGCATCTAAGATCTCTTCTTCGGCTTCTGCGATCTTCTCCAGGGCATCGGCTTTTTCCGCTTCAAAGGTTCGTCTTCCGTCGGCAAGCTCAATCCTTGCATCCTTCAGCTCTCTTCGGCCATCGATGAGGGACTGCTGAAATTCCGCTTCAGCCTCATCCAGCTGCCTTTCGCCGTCGGTAAGCTTTCTTTCATTTTCGTCCAGAGCAGCCTTAGCCACATCCAGTTCCCGCTTTCCTGCGTCGATTTCCGCCTTGGCGGCTCTTAGCTCCGCGGCCCCCGCTTCGTACTTAGCCAGTCCCTCTTCGTATAAGACTCTGCTTTCAGCAAGCTGCACAACGCCTTCTTCATAGGCGATGACCCCTTCTTCATACTGAGTGATGCTTGAAGTCAGTGTGTCTTCCAGCTGCACCAGAGTGGAGTCCAGGGCATTTCTCATGGAGTTTAAAAGATTCGGATCGTTGTAGGGTACATTCTCTTCGAGAAACGCAGCCAGGTCCGGTGCATAGACTCTGATGTCGTTAAGAAGCGAGTCATACTCTTCCTGTGTCAGATCTGATCCTTCGGGAAGATTCGCTCTGATTTCCCGAAGGCCAACCAGTGCTTCCTGAAGGAGCGCAATCTGCTCTTTCCCGCTGTCCAGCTGGGTCTTGGCAGATTCCAGTTCTCTTTCTCCCTGCAGGATCTGATTTCTCGCGTCATCCAGGGTTGCCTTGGCGGAGGCCAGCTCCGCTGCACCGTCCTGATAGTCGTTGTATCCTTCCAGCCAGGCCGCATAGCCTTCAAAGTATTCTTCTCTTCCTTCGTCCAGGGCTGCCTTGCCCTCTTCGATTTCTTCGCGGCGGTCGGCGAATTCCTTCGTGTACTTCTCCTCGTTATCTTTGAGCTCCTGTTCTCCATCACGGATTTCTTCTTCCGCGTCCTGAAGCTCTTTCTCCGCATCGGCGATCTTCTCCAGAGCTTCCGCTTTCTCCTTCTGAAGGGTTTCCTTCCCCTCATTCAGGTCTTTTCTCAGCTCCTGTGAATCTCTTTCCATGGCATAAACGCCATAGGTTTCCATCTCTTCTTTCATGGGTGCATGATAGCTCTTGTATGCTTCGGAATAGGCCATGAGATTCTGAGATTCTTTCGTTTCAATGAAGAGGTCCGTCACCTGGTCCAGCTTGAAATCCGTATCGCTGACATAGCCGTAAAGGTCGATGGAGCCGTCTCCGATGTTTGTCTGTCCTCTTTCGATGCTGATGTAGAGCGGAGAAATGACGAAACCTACGACCTTAAAAGACCCCCTTTTCAGCGTGTCTCTGATTTCACTGTCTTCTGGAAGAGATAACGTCACCTCATCCCCAATGGATACGCCCAGGGACTCCTTTGCTCCTTCCTCCAGAATGATCTCCGCCTGATTCTCCGGCAGTCTTCCCTCCATGACCATGGGACGGTTTAAAGGCGCCTCTTCTCCCAGAGGAAAGCTGTACACCTTGATGACAGAGGTCTGATCGCTGGAGGTGATGAAGGCGTCCAGGCTGTAGCTCCCCTTGACGATGTAGGCTTCCGGCAGGGATTTCACCATTTCCAGGTCCTCCTCAGTGAAGCCTAAGGGTGACATGATCCGAAAATCCGCCAGATCGTAGTCTTTATAGTAGGTATCTGCGGAAAGAATCATGTCCGGCTCAGCCGCCTTGATGCCCGCAAAGAATCCTACCCCCAGGGTGATCATGGCCATGATGGAGAAGAACCTGGATTTGCTGTTGTATACGGACCGTTTCAGATCCTTGAAAAATGATTTCTGCTTCATTACCACTCAATCCTTTCCACTGGAACCGGATTTTCGTTGACATACAGCTCCCTGACCTTTCCGTTCTTCATGCGGATCACCTTATCCGCCATGGCGGTGAGGGCCGCGTTATGGGTGATGACCACAACGGTGACGCCTCTTTCCCGGGAGGTGTCATGAAGAAGCTTCAGGATGTTTTTTCCCGTCTGATAGTCCAGTGCACCAGTGGGCTCGTCGCAGAGAAGAAGCTTCGGATTTTTGGCGATGGCTCTGGCGATGGCCACCCTCTGCTGCTCTCCACCGGAAAGCTGGGAAGGGAAATTGTTGGCGCGCTCGGAAAGCCCCACCATCTCCAGCACCTCATAGGCATCCAGGGGATTCTTTGAGATCTGGGAGGCCAGCTCCACATTCTCCACGGCGGTGAGGTTCTGGACCAGATTGTAGAACTGGAACACAAACCCGATGTCGAATCTTCTGTATTCCGTCAGCATCTTCCGGTTGTACTTGCTGATGTCTTTTCCATCCACCAGAATATGGCCGCCATCGGAGGAATCCATTCCGCCCAGAAGGTTTAATACTGTGGTCTTGCCGGCACCGGAGGCGCCCACCACCACAGCAAAATCGCCCTGCTCTATATTGAAATCCACGCCGTCCACGGCGGTGATGGTCACTTCGCCCATCTGATATCTTTTCTGCACATTTTTAAGTTCTATGAATGACATACTTTTCACCTGTACCTTTTCCTTTACTCTTTCGCTTTCAGACTGACTGACCGTAAGTCAGTATCTTCTATGGCCCTACTATACGCTTCCGACCTTAAAAAAACAATATGGGAGTAGGAACTTTCACAGATATTTTTCATCCCCACAAGGGTCACTCCAGACGCTCATGTTCTCCTTCTCTGTATTGTAAAGTGCTGATTTACCAGTTATAATTTAGATATATATTGAAATATCAGAATTCTTTGCAGAAATCAGAAGATGTAGTAAAAGCATGCCTTATGATAAGGAGGACATACTATGGATGGAAAAGTGAAACTGGGTCTCATCGGACTGGGATCCATTGCAAGAAAAGCATATATGCCTGTTCTCGCCAGAGAACGGGACTGGGAACTGGCTGGCTGCTACAGCAGAACACCGGAGAAGAGAAAAGCCTTTGCGAAGGAGTATCGCATCAAGGAATATGACAGCCTGGAAGCGCTGGCAGAAAATGTGGATGCGGTGATCATCAACTCCTCCACGGAAAGCCACTTTGAACTGGCGAAGTTCTTCCTGGAGAAAGGCATTCATGTGCTCATCGATAAGCCCCTGGCTTCCAGTGTGGACGAATGCGAAAAACTCATATTCGCCTCCGTGCACAACAAGGCGAAACTCATGGTGACCTTCAACAGAAGATTTGCACCACTCTATAAGATGCTGAAGGACAACATCACCTCCACCTCCCTCATAAGGATTGTGAAGAATCGCTCCAACCGCATCGGACCTCAGTCTTCCGAATTCACCATAAACGATGACTATATCCACCTGGTGGACACCGCAAGGTGGTTCTTCGACGGAAAGCTCATCATGGTGGACGGCAGCATCGCTGTGAATTCCGATGATCATCTCATCTATGCCAACCACTACTACAGCAGTCCCGAAGGATGCAAGATTGAGACGCTTCTGCATAGAGATGCGGGAAAGACCGTGGAGATCATTGAAGTCATCACCGAAGGAAAGACCCTTCGCGTCACGGACCTGGCGACCCTCGAGATTGAAAAGAACAATGAAAAGACCATCATCTCTCCTTCCCAGTGGGATACGGTGGAAAAGACCAAAGGATTCGAAGATGCCATTCTGCATTTCGTGTCCTCCGTCATCACAGACCAGGAACCGGAATCTTCCGGTATGGATGCCCTGGCCACCCAGAGAGTCATCGAG
>RZYZ01000487.1 GCA_009930125.1 Clostridia bacterium
CTTGTGAACTTCCTGAACATGAAGAGGACTGCGCCGATCGCTGCTGCAATGGCTCCCAGAAACACGGGTCTCGATGCTTTCTCACGCGCCTCCCTTTTTTCCTTCGCCTCCAGTTCTCTTATGGCTTCTTCTCTTCTTTCATTGGCTTCATCCGCCAGTCTCTGCTCATTCTCCAGTATGTTCTGAAGTTCATCATTCTGGAACACATTGGTGGATGAAGGAATCAGCTCCGGTGGAAAGATCGCCAGAGTTTCCACAAACTCATAGTTTACACTAGGCACCGTGAACCGGAATGTCCGTTCATCCACAATGGTGCTTTCTCCCGTCAGAGGACCATGGGCATAGACTTTCAGGTCTTCCTTGGCTGCTCCTTCAGGAATGGTGATCTCTATGGTGATGTCACTGAGGGGTACAGACCATCTTTTATCGATGATCTTCCTGTTGAAGATTCCGATGTCATTGTATCGCTCTGCCACATTGACCAGCGTATAGCCAATGTAGAAAGTCTTCTGCTCGTCGTAGGATGGCTCATAAATTTTCAGTTTTGCCAGTTCTCCTGTATCCTCCAGTTCATAGACATAGGTGCCTGAACCCGTGCTTTCATCGAAATAGATGATGTTTCCGCCCTCCAGCACACCCACGGTCAGGTCTTTCAGACCGCTGGTCCTTGTATAATCGATGTCTCTATAGATTCCGTTGAAATCCCCGTCGAAATCATAAGTGATCTCTTCCATGACCACCGCATCACCGTTTTCCAGAATCTGAACATCAATGTTAAATTCCGTTACATCATAATATCCCTCTGAACCCATAGCCTTCTGGCCTGGCAGGATGAATATCATGAGGAAAAATCCCATGATGAACGGCAGTATAGTATGTCGTTTCATACGCCACCTCTCCTTTCTTTCTGCTTCTTCCTTAAATTGCTGTCTTTGCGTCATTCTTCTGTGTTCTCACTATGTATTCTGGCTCATGCTACTCGCCATGCTTCTCATCCATGCCAAGATGAAGATATCGGTTCAGCACATAAGCCACGCCATCTTCATCATTGGTTCTTGTGATGAAGTCACTGGCTTCCTTGATGATTTCATGGGCATTGCCCATGGCAACCCCAAGACCTGCCCCCTCTATCATTTCAAGATCGTTGGGCGCATCGCCGATGGCCATGATCTCACTTTCCTCTATG
>RZYZ01000133.1 GCA_009930125.1 Clostridia bacterium
ATATAGATCATTTTGACATATACACCGGAAAGAATTTTGAAACAGCGGTCAGGGATGAAATAGATTTTCTTGATGAATTCCTCGCGCGCAGGTCATCCAGGCTTAAAAAGTAGAACCTGTTTTTTTTGATTCCTGCCCGGCTGATATCTAAATTGATCAGGATGTTAAGTATGATGAAGTGATTATTGACCCGGAGGTGCGTAATGATCTATTCACCTGAATTTTTTGACAGGATCAGGTGCACGCGAAAGAAAAAGCGGGAGTGCGTTGAACTTATAGCGTCAATTATTACCCTTTCAGAAAGGGCCCGAAGAATGGGCCTTCTGGCGCTTGAGGATGACCTGGAGAATATTGAGGGATCTTGGCAGATTGATGGTATAAATGCAGCTTTTCACTCCATCTACGGCATTGGTCATGAAATGAATGTCCACCACATGAATGTTCTGCTTTTCAAAATACTCATTGATGTAATCCACTGCTTTGGACCTCTTGGCGAAGTCCACATCAATCTTCATATTGGAGTCACCATGGAAAAGTTTGTTCTGGATTCTCTTTAATGAAATAAGTACAATGACACAGATGACCAGTGCTGCCAGGCTGATCACATAATAACCATACCCTATGGCAAGCCCCAGTGTCGCCACAAGCCAGAGTGTTGCCGCCGTCGTCAATCCCTTGATGGATCCTTTATTATGAATGATGGTACCCGCACCGAGAAAACCGATTCCGCTGATGACCTGAGCGCTGAGTCTACCGTAGTCCGCTCTCAGGATATCTTTCAGGTTGGGATTGATCAGTACTCTGCGAATGATTTCCTCATTCATGTTCACCTGGATCAGAGAAATTACAGCCGCACCGATACAGACAAGGATGTGTGTCCTGAAACCGGCAGGTCTGTTCTTATACTCTCTTTCGTAGCCGATGGCTCCTCCAGTAAAGACAGCAATGGCGAGCCTTAGTAAGATTTCTTCATAGGCCATTTTGCTCACCTCTTTTTATAAACTAATCCTTATTATATCCCATCCACCGGGCAATGTAAACATTTACTCATTAAACATTACTAAATATATACGTAAAATCAGTACTAAAAATATTCCTCTATTTAATACCTTTCTTTTCACGTGCCGATAGGTCTGACCTGCGCGGGCAGAGATTTCTGTCCCCTCCATCACCGAACGGACAGCTTTTTTTCTTAAGATGCGATGCCAGTCAAAGAAAACTTTCCCCTGAACCTCTTTAATCGATTCAACAAACACAACTGTATGATCCATGGACATGATGTTACTTTCATACGAAAATTCGCAAAAGCGAGCCTGGGCTCGTAATAGTTAGAATTTTCTATCTATTATTATTTAACCTGTTTTAATGAGCTGAAAAAGCAGATTTCAGGTCTCGGATTTCTTGAAATAAATAATGATTTTCTCTACAATATAAATACGAAGAGGTATACACTTTATCAGAGAATCAAGTGATAATCAATGAAGAACATGCAGCTTCGAGAATTCTCCAAAACAGTTCAGATACCATTTTTATACAGTTCATACGAATCACTATCTTAATGGTTTCAAGACTCAATTGGACGGATTCGCTGGGTAACTTAATTGCAGAGTCTCGAGTCTATAAGTTGATACTTGAAACGTATCGTGGATAGGCAAGAAACAGTTAAGTTATACCAAAAAAGAAAGGAGTGTACCATCATAAGTACACCAACAAACCAGACTCAGCTAGGATGGATATTCAAATAATCAATTACTTTATGTTTTATTCTGTAAATTGGTTAAGAGAATGCCATCCTAGCGCTGTTATGACATAGTTTTTGAGACGTTTTCTTCTGTCTCATTTTCGATAGTAAAGGAAAGGATGCAGGTAAGCCGGATGTAACTGGCTCCTGCATCCTTTCACTTTGTCACAGAGGATTCTTTATCCTTCTTTTACCATTTATTCGTAGTCTTCTATGAATCCTCTCACCTTGTTCACAGCTACTGCGCTTCCGCCTCTTCCTTTCACATCCTCAATCATCATGGTGGTGATGTAAGGATTCGTGTCATCCATGTCGATGACGGAGAACCATCCGATTTCGGACTTATCAGCAGTTGGTCCGATCTCTGATGTTCCGGTCTTTCCGGCCAGAGACCTTCCTGATAGATACGCTTCATGACCGGTCCCTTGGGGGGATTCTATGGCCATCCTCATATAATCCAGCACCTGGTCAGCCACTTCCTGGCTGATGACCGCATCCATTACAGGAAGCGCTTCATCCATGAAGAGTTTCAGCTCTTTCATGGCACCATCGTCTGCAATGGCTGTATAGGCTTTGGGCAGCGTCAGCGCATGAAAGAGAACCTGACCCTGACCATAACCGGAATCCGCCAGCAGCACTTCGGAGCTGAGCGCGCCATCGTTTGAAATCTGCGACGTATCAAAGCCGAAACCATACTGTGTGTCTTCACCGACACCGAATTCCCTCATACCTTCGAGGAAGATCTCCTTTCCCGTCTCAAGTGCCATCTGTGCAAAGAAGATGTTGTCGGAATAGATAAAGGCCTTTTCGATGTCCACAGGCATGCCCGGATCCGTCACTCTGGTCACATAGTAGTTCCCCCAGCTTTCATTGGCCCGCCACCTTGTTCCGGTGATGCTGATTTCCTTGTCCATGTCCAGCGTTCCGTTCTCCAAGGCGATGGCCGCTGTCAGCGGTTTGATGGTGGACCCTGGCACATAGAGCTTTGTGAAGCGATTGAGGAGCGGTTTCTTCGGGTCATTCAGAAGACGGTTGTAATCTTCCTGGGTCTGGCCGAGGATGAAGGCATTGGGGTCGTAGGAAGGTGTACTCACCAGAGCTTCCACCTCTCCTGTCTTGTAGTTGACCACACTGGCGGTACCCATTTCCATCTTCATCTCATCAAAGAGAGCCGTCTGTTTCTCGATGTCGATGGTCAGATAGAGATCCCTACCCTTATTGTTCTGGAAGGAGGACAGGACTTCCTTGACGTTTCCATCCCGATCCAAAAGCCTGGCCTCTGTACCCATCTGACCTCTCAGCTCTTCCTCATAGAGAAGCTCCAGGCCCGAGCGACCTACCCTCGTATTAATGGGAAAGCCTAAAGGTTCCAGTTCCTTGTACTCCTCGGCATTCACAAGACCCAAATACCCTGTGAGATGGGCAGCGGCTTCCTTGTAGGGATAGACGCGGTCCTTGATCACCCGGTAGATGATGCCTGCAAATCGGCTGGTGAGCTGGTCCACCAACGCCTTATCCTCCATGGAGACCTTCACCATGTCCACAAAGGTGTCCTCTTTCACCCAGCTGAGTCCCAGTCTCTTTCGGATATATTCCTCTGTGAGATCAAAACTCTCCGCCAGAACTTCAATGGCTTCCTCCTTCCGTGCACCGAGTCTTCCGGGCACCATGCCCACCCAGTACACTTCCCCGTTCTGAGCCAGAGGCTTTCCGTTTCGATCAAAGATTTCACCACGCAGGGGGGCGACTTCCGTGGTCTCTATGACATCACCGGCTTCGTAGCTGGGATAGATGAGCTTTCTGTCAAAAGAGACCCTGTAGTTCTCATTCTCGCTTTCATCCGTCTCTTTCACCACTCTCACATCCAGACTGTACTTCATATCTTCCTCCCCACGGGTCAAAGTGACATTCATGGGGATTCTCGTGGAGTCTTCCGCCAGGATCTTTCTTTCCATATCGAAGGTCTCCATTCTGCTTGACATTGTCGCATCGGTGATGGGTATGGACTCGTAGATGTTCTTGTAGGTGGCCACATATTCTTCTTCCGTAATGGCTGCTATGCTTTCCGCGTCCAAGAGAGTATACATCTTTTCAAAGTTCATCTCTTCAAACGCATCCATGTATCCGTAGAAGGTCTCCAGCGGATCATGGGGCTCTTCTTCGTCACAGCTGCTCATCATAAGCACCAGTGGTATCATTACTATAAGCAATAATAATTTCTTCATTCGTTTTTCCTCCTCCCAAGCCACACACTACACGCTACTCCTGCCAGCCAATGAGTTTACGGTACCATCTGGGGATCGGTGATGACTTGTCGGCATAGTCGCCTAGTGTCTGATCGATCATATCATGGACGAAGTCCATGCTCTCCGGGGAATACTTCAGCGCCCAGGATATGGAACCCAGGGCATTGGTCAATGCATAGAGCTTCAAGAGACGCCAGAATTCCATGGGGGGAAAGCCTTTAAAGTACCCGTACAATAGTCCCTTTGAAAACTGGGGACTTAAACTGGAATTCATGGTCATACGGTCAAACTCTTCATAGGGATCTCCGAAATCATACCGGTTGAAATCAATAATATGGACACTCTGATCCTTCAGAATCATATTACCCAGATGATAGTCCCCATGAAGAAGGACAGTAGGCCGCTCCTCCAGAAGATGTCTGTGTTCTTCCACGTAAGGAATATACTCCGAAAGCTTCGCGTGCTTTACAGGACACGTCCTGTAGGCTCTGATCTTATCTGTGATTCTTCTGTTGTACCGTACCCTGACTTCTTCTCGATCCGCTTTCTCCACCTCATGGATTGCTGTAAGCAGAATCCCTGCCTGGATGCCCACATCATACTGGAGCACGGGGTCCAGGGTACCTACAACGTCCTTCAGATCTTCTCCTTCCACATAGCTGTATAGAATATAGGTATGGTTCTCATCCAGGACACCATAGGAAACGGGTCTGATGACCTGGTCCATGGGTTTTATCGAACTGATGATTTGAAACTCATCCTTCTGCTTCTGGAGCGATTTCCTTTCACTAACGCGTAACGTATATTTTTCATCACCGCGAATCAGCAGATATTTACTATCTGTAGACCACCCTTTCAGTATGGGCTCCACTTCATAGTGCGGAAATATTTCCCTGATTCTATTTTTCATAACTCCTCCTTCCTGATCCGACTCATTCTGAAGGTTCCTGCTTATATATATTATAACATCCATTTAAGCAGGCGATTCTGAACGTTCTATTATAATTGTGTCCTAAGTAGAAAAGAGAAACAGCCTCAGGGTTCTTCCTGGGGCTGCCTCAGTTATTCTTCAATTTTCATCTATGGCTTTATCAGGCAAAAATCTCTGCCAGATCTTCTTCTGGTGTCTTGATCGGCTTCAGATCATAATTGTCCTGGAGAAACTTCAGCACATTCGGTGTCACGAAGGCAGGCAGCGTCGGTCCAAGTCTGATGCCCTGCACACCCACAAAGAGCAGTGCAAGAAGATCCGCTACAGCCTTCTGCTCATACCAGGTGATGATGAGTGAAAGCGGAAGATCATTGACTGTGACGCCTAGCTTTTCCGCAAGACCCGCTGCGATTCTGATGGCACTGTAGCTGTCATTGCACTGACCCACATCCAGCAGTCTTGGGAAGCCCGCCACTTCGCCGAAATCCAGTTTATTGAATCTGTATTTTCCGCAGGCCAGGGTCAGGATGATGGAATCCTTCGGTGTGGCCAGGGCAAATCTTGTATAGTAGTCACGGTCCGGTTTTGCTCCATCACATCCTCCGATGACGAAGAAGTGGGAGATTTTTCCTTCCTTCACGGCGTCCAGGATCTTGTCGGACAGACCCAGTGTGGTCTTGTGACCGAATCCCACCAGAATCTCCTTCACGGGCTCATCTTCGGGGAATCCACCCAGTTCCAGTGCCTTCTCGATGAGTTCACTGAAATCCTTGGTTCCGTCTTCCTTCTTCGGTACATGTCTGATGCCATCCCATCCGACTACGTTGGTGGACCAGATGCGGTCATCATAGCTCTTCATGGGTCTCATGAGACAGTTGGTGGTCATGAGTATGCAGCCGGGCAGATTGGAGAATTCCTTCTGCTGATTCTGCCATGCTCCGCC
>RZYZ01000488.1 GCA_009930125.1 Clostridia bacterium
TCCAAGAATCTGACTGTTCTGCATTCTGTTCTCAGTTGCTTGATGTTTGTGACGTTGAGCAATGAGGAGAGCTCATCCATGCAATCGCTCTGGCAGAATGTTGCAAACGATTTGAGCGAGGAGAGGCGGTTGTTCACCGTTGAGGGACGGCATGACAAGCCAATATTCTTCAGGAACTCCAGAACCAACTCTCTCGTAAAATCCTTCATATGAAACCGCGCAATCGAGAGATGTTTCTCCTCAATCAAGAAGCGGACAAACAACCTGAGAGTATCCCTGTAGCTACTGATGGTGTTACGGGAGCAGTTTCTCTGTGACGGCAGATACTCACAGAGAAATGATTGCACCTGCTTTGCGAAATCAGTTGTAGTCGAAATCGGCATAATCCACCTCCTCGATGATGTCTGAGCCATTGGACTTCAGTTTCATCATGATGATTGGAAACAATTCCTCCGTAATTTTCAGGTAGTATGCAGTTTCGTCGAAAGTCTCATGTCCGAGCATTGTCTTCAGATAGGGAAGAAGACTGTTCAGGTCTTTCCCTTCCTCGACCCATTTCCTCAGACGGTTTACGCAATAAGTCCATCTGAAGTCATGGATTCTTGGGCCTTCGCCAGTATGCGGGATATCGGCTTTTTCCAGATATCTTCTGAAGTTTTGGTAGAGATTCTGAAGAGTCATAGGCTTGCCGGGGACCTTCATGAAAAAGAACTCATACGGAGGAGAAGTCTGGTGCATGGAAAGGCGCAAGGCAGCACACCTCGATGCAAGCTCCGGATGGATTGGCACGATACGATCCTTATTGTTCTTTCCATTTCTTACTGTCAGGTAACATTCATTTTCATGCATGTCTTGTAATTGGAGTTGTCTCAGTTCAGACACACGCATCCCGCTGGTATAGAGAATCCTGAAGAAAACAGGCATGACCTGCCCCCTGTACGGACATTCAGATGGGAGTGAGATGCTTGTATCCACCGCAGCAAAAAACTTCCGAAGCTCGTCTTCGGTGTAGATGTGGGCGTCATACCTCGGACCCTTCCCTCCCATGTTCAAGGGAGGGACAAAGGCCGTGAACCCCATGTCAACGAGATAGGATGCGAAGCCTCGCATGATACTTGTCCTGTGATGGAAATTGCACTGTTTCTCATAACTTCTCTTGCTGCACCATTTCATGCAGACGTCCT
>RZYZ01000489.1 GCA_009930125.1 Clostridia bacterium
CAAAGATATCACTCATGGGGACAAGAACCAAATACTCCTCTGGTGGCTTTTCACTAAACACACCTGTTTCAATTGGTATCCCCAAAGGCGCAAGGGCCTCGCTTAAATCTTTCAAAATACTGTGATGCATTCCTTTCACCTTCCTTTCTTTTAGATTTTACTGATCTCTTCCTCCAGCTTTCTCTTCATAGCTTCAATACAGGCATTTCGGCTGGCAGTCTTCGCTGGTTTAAGAAAGGGTTTAGCCTTCTGTCCAGACTTTCCATACTCAAGGATATTGGCAATCTTGGCATTGGACTCACCATCATTTCTTGGCTCATCAAATCCTACTTTCACATCATGGTTCCCATTTCGGTCAATTCCACTGGGGGATACACCTAAGGCAGCCACAAGCTCTCCTGTTGCTCTAGAGGAAAGCTTCGTGTCACTTCCAATAACAGCTTCAAGATTTGCCTTTACCTTGGCTTTCACCACTTCGCCACCAACTTCTAATACTTTAGGGATTATTTCCTCGGTCTTATCACTCAGCACTGCAATTCTTTTAAGAAAATCCTCAGGCATCTTATAACTGGATGTTGCCATGAAATCCCCTCCTACTCTTACACAGGCTCTATTTTCTCAGTTGCTAATTCTATATAGCGACTTTTGATTAATTCCACACTAATAACCTTAAAGTCACCTCTGTCACATCGAAGGATCATCCCTGGCATGATCTCAAAACCTGGAATTTTTCTTAGCTGGAAGATGGCATTAGCTTTAGTGTAAGCTGCCATATTGGCCCACTTTAATGAGCCATGTCTTTCCTCAAGATAGGATCTTACTTTATAGAGGTATTTCTCATCTTTCCTCGTAAAACCTTCATCATCTTTTTGAGAGGTAACTTCTAGAATTTCTACAAAGGTGTTCATCTTGCCAAGACTCATCCACATCACCAGCCTTTCTGTCGATTTCGTAAACTTCGTGATGACGATCCTTTCGTCTGCCTTTTCTATAACACCTTTTCTGGCGTTTTCTTTTTTTCTGAATCCAGAGCTTCTTCATCAGACCTGCCACTCCTTTCCCATTCGAAGGAGGAGGTGTACGGTTTTCCAGACCTGTTCTGATGCTCTGACATCATTGTTGAAAAAGCCCCCAGTGGAACCATCCCGGCTCTCATAGAAGTGAGTAGCCAGCATAATAACC
>RZYZ01000490.1 GCA_009930125.1 Clostridia bacterium
CCTTTTGAGACCTATCCCATCAGCGGCATGGTTTCCGCCATCAGTGTGGGCATCAGCGAAGAAGGAGCGATTCTGGATCTGAACTACGCGGAGGACTCCACTGCCATGGTGGACATGAACGTGATCATGAACGAAAAAGGTGAATTCATAGAGCTTCAGGGAACTGGAGAAGAGAGACCTTTCACTGCCAAGGAAATGAACGATCTTCTGACCCTCGCGTCCAAAGGGAACGAGGACCTGCTTGCCCAGGTGAAGGAAATCATGGGAGAAGATCTGGGGAGGATTCTGTAATGAAAAGACTGATCATTGCCAGCAACAACGCCCATAAAGTGCAGGAAATCAAGGATATGCTGAAGGAGTTTCATTTTGAAGTCCTTAGCCTTGAAGATGCCGGAATCGACATCGAGGTGGAAGAAGACCAGGATACCTTCATGGGGAATGCCTACAAGAAGGCTTTTGAGATCTATGAAACCCTGGAGGAAGAGGAAAAGGAAAACACGCTGGTTCTCTCCGATGATTCAGGCCTGGCGGTGGACCACCTTAAGGGAGCTCCAGGGGTCTATTCGGCGCGCTACGCTGGAGTTGCCCATGATGACGACAGAAACAACGAGAAGCTCCTGAAGGAGCTTCAGGACGTACCGGAGGATAAGCGTGGTGCGCAGTTTGTCACGGCCATGGTGCTTCTGGGCAAGGACCTGGATCTGAGAGTCCTTGGAGAAGCGAAGGGAAGAATCCTTCCTGGACTGACCGGCAAAGGTGGATTCGGATATGATCCCCTTTTCCATTCCGATGATCTGGGGAAATCCTTCGGGGTCGCTTCCAGTGAAGAAAAGAACCGTGTTTCTCACAGAGGAAATGCGCTTCAGAATTTAATAAGGGAGCTGAAGAAGATTGAGGATCGCCATCGTCTCTGATACCCATAAATCCATGAGCGCCATCACCAAGGTCTGTAAAAAGATAGAAAGGGAGAATCCGGATCTGATTCTCCATCTGGGGGATGTCATGGAGGATGCGGATGCCATGGAGGCCATTTTGGACCGGGAAGTGCGAAGAGTGCCTGGAAACTGTGATTATGCCTACGGCATGAACCATGCTCTGTATATGGAAGTGGAGGATACCGCGGTCTATGCGGTCCATGGACACGAACAGGGCGTCAAGAGAAGTCTGCATCTTCTTGC
>RZYZ01000491.1 GCA_009930125.1 Clostridia bacterium
ACACTGAAGGAGCTCTACGACATTTACTAGAAAAATGCAACGCACAGACAAAGAAGGATCTGATATGGTTTAAGGTCCTTCTTTGTCTGATTCCTGTCATATGTCGATAAAATTGTTATAATTCAGTTAATTTAATCGTTTAGAGATGAATTCAGCGGGTCCATTTGATATCATAAGAGCAACAAAGAACAAGGGGGATGTATAAATGGACGAACGTGTGAAGACGAAGATGTTCTGCTTCCAGTGTGAACAGACGGCCAAAGGAACAGGATGCACCATACAGGGTGTTTGCGGCAAAACAGCGGAGATCGCGAATATGCAGGATCTTCTGATCTATCAGCTGAAGGGCATCGCAAACTATGCAGTAAGACTGAAGGACCTGGGACAGACCCTGGAGCCTTCTCTCATAGAATTCATCGAAGACTCGCTTTTCATGACCCTGACCAATGTCAACTTCGATCCGAAGGATCATCTCAGTCAGCTGAGAAAATCCCAGGAGATCAAGGATGAGCTGAGAATCAGATTCAACGGCGAGCTCATGAATCCGGAAGCGACCTATACACTCAGTGATACCTATGAGGAAATCATGGAGGACACCACCAGAGCGAGAATCTTCTTTGATGAGGATCTGGATGAAGACATCAGAAGCGTACGAGAAGTGATCAAGCTGGGCCTGAAAGGGATTTCCGCCTATGCTCATCAGGCGCGTTTTCTGGAATACGAGAATGAAGAGGTCACAGACTTTGTGATGGAAGCGCTGGACAAGCTTACAGACAATACACTGACCCTGGAAGAGAACATCGCACTTCTGCTGAGAACCGGAGAAGCTTCCTACAAGGTCATGGAAACTCTGGACAGAGCGAACAATGAGACCTATGAGCCACCAACACCGCACAAGGTCAATGTCAACGTCAAGAAGGGACCGTTCATCGTCATATCAGGACATGACCTGAGAGACCTGGAAATGCTTCTGCAGCAGACAGAGGGAAAAGGTGTCAATGTCTATACCCATGGTGAAATGATTCCTTCCCACGGTTATGGCGGACTGAAGAAATATCCGCATCTGGTGGGGAACTATGGCGGAGCATGGCAGAATCAGCAGAAGGAATTCTCCAATCTGCCCGGCTGCATACTCATGACCACCAACTGTCTCATGAGACCCATGAAGAGCTATGAT
>RZYZ01000134.1 GCA_009930125.1 Clostridia bacterium
CTCCCATCTATCCTCACTCCATGGAGCCATTTCCCTGATCCGACTTCTGGATCATGGCCTCATGCCCCATTCCGACTATCTCAGAGAATCCGCCCGAAGGCTTCTTCGGGATAAGGAGTTCAGTAAACTCAAGGTCTTAAGCTGATCAAGTCTTATAAAGAAAATCCCTGAAGGGAAAGCCTGGCTTCTCCTTCAGGGATTTGTGCATTTTATAATATTTTTCCTAACTTTACGGTCTTACCTGTCCGTTTCCGAAGATGATGTATTTCGTGGTGGTCAGCTCCTTGAGTCCCACAGGGCCTCTCGCATGAAGCTTCTGGGTGGAAATCCCCATCTCCGCGCCCATGCCCAGGGCAGAACCGTCGGTGAATCTGGTGGATGCATTGACATAGACCGCCGCCGCGTCCACCTCGTCCGTGAAGGTCATGGCATGATCGTAGTCCTTGGTGATGATCGCCTCGGAATGACCCGTACCGTATTTTTCGATATGGTCCATGGCTTCCTTCAGATCCTTGACGGTCTTCAGGGACATGGACAGATCCAGATATTCCTTCCCATAATCCTCTTCCGTCGCTTCGAAAAAATCAGGGATGATCTGTCTGGCCTTTTCATCGGCCATGACCCGGACGCCATAGGGCTTCAGGGTCTTAAAAAGCGCAGGAAGAAACGCATCGGCCACCGCTTCATGAACCAGAAGGGATTCCATGGTGTTGCATACCCCTGTCCTCTGGGTCTTCGCATTGACGATGATGTCAAGGGCCATGGAAAAATCAGCGCTTTCATCCACAAACACGTGACAGTTGCCCACACCTGTTTCAATGACAGGCACTGTGGCTTCCTTCACCACACGCTGGATCAGCTTCGCGCTTCCCCTTGGAATCAGTACATCCAGGTATTCATTCATTCTCATGAATTTTCCTGCCGTCTCATAGGAAAGATCTTCTATGAGCTGCACCATGAAGGGATCATGCCCCAGCTCCTTCAGCGTATCCTGCACGATCTCCACCAGCACTTTGTTGGAGGAGATGGCTTCCTTGCCCCCTCTGAGAATCAGCGCATTGGATGATTTCAGGCAGAGGGCTGCCGTATCGATGGTGACGTTGGGTCTGGATTCATAGATAATACCCACAACGCCAAGGGGTACGCTTTTCTTTCCGACCTTCAGTCCGTTGGGCAATGTCTTCATTTCTCTGATTTCGCCCACAGGATCATCCAGTTTCTCCACGGTCAGAAGACCCTCCTTCATGGATCTGATGCGCTCTTCACTTAAAAGCAGCCGGTCCATCAGTGCAGAGGATAGTCCGTTTTCTTCTCCTCTTCTGAGATCCTCGGCATTGGCCGCAAGAATCTCTTCCTTTCTTTTCATGAGATTTTCTCCAAGAAGAGAAAGAATCCTGTTCTTCTCCACAGTACCGAGTCTTGCCAGTTTTCTTGAAGCTGCTTTCGCCTGTCTTCCCAGATTTTCGATCATTTCTTCTTTCCCCCTAAAAATAGTGTGCCCAGCACCTTGCCGCCCAGAATCTCCTCGATGGTCTCGTTGCGGCTTCCGTTGGCCAGAACCACATGGATTCCTCTCTCCGTGGCATATCTGGCCGCCCTGATCTTGGTGATCATGCCCCCGGTGCCAAGCTTTGTGGAAGAGTCCTTTGCGATGGATTCGATGTGCTCATCGATGACATCCACTCTGTCGATGAGTTTCGCCAGTGGATTGATTCTGGGGTCATCGCTGTAGAGTCCGTCGATGTCCGAGAGAAGAATAAGCAGATCCGCATCCACAAGGGCTGCCACCACCGCCGACAAGGTGTCGTTGTCTCCGAAAATGATCTCATCGGTGGAGATGGTGTCATTCTCGTTGACCACAGGCACGATCTTGTTTTTCAGCAGCTCATTCATGGTGTTTCTCGCATGGTAGTTCATGACTTTGTCCGTCTCCACCTGCTTGGTCACCAGTACCTGTCCCACCTGATAGTTGTATTCCTGGAAGAACTTCTGATACATGTTCATGAGCATCACCTGTCCCACGGCAGCCGCCGCCTGCTTGCCTTCGATATCCCTTGGTCTTTCCGCAAGGTGCATTCTCTGGGCACCTACACCGATGGCGCCCGAGGAAACCAGCACAACCTCATATCCTCTGTTTTTCAGATCTGACAGCATCCTTGCCAGATGCTCCATCCGATAGAGATTGATCAGTCCGCTGGGATGAGCGATGGTGGACGTGCCCACCTTGATCACGATTCTTCTGATATTCTTAAGTTCTTCTCTTTTACTTTCCATCTTACCGTCCTCATTTATTTCATTCATTTCAACCATTTTAATTTCAATGAAACCATTACGCAACACCTTTCTCCCGAAATTGCACAAATCCTCTTCGTAAACGATTTGACCTTCAGGAAATACAAGGAATCCGCTCCAAAACTGATAATTGCATATCCGCTGAAACATCCCTTTCTTCCTGCAAAGGAGAAAGACATCCTATGGATTCCATTCCACAAGATGTCTTTCCCTGCCTCAAACTAGCTGCTGACGGAAGCCGTTTCGGCCGCTTCCACTTCAGGCGCTCTCTTCACAATGTATTTGTGGTAGATTTCATCCACGATCACTGCAATGGCATTGTCACCGGATACATTGGCCGCCGTGCCGAAGCTGTCCTGTGTCAGGTACAGTGTCACCAGAAGCTGACCCATGGTTCCTGTAGGGTCGATGCCCACGATGGTCAGAAACGGCAGTGCGCTCATAATGGCTCCACCGGGTGCTCCAGGGGCTGCCACCATGGCCACGCCAAGCATGGCGATGAATCCAGCCATGAGTCCGAATCCGTGCGGCATGCCATACATCAGAAGAACCGCTGTGACGCAGCTTGTGATGGTGATGATGCTTCCGGCCAGATGAATGGTCGCTCCCAGGGGTACCACGAATTCTCTGATCTGTCTGGATACACCGTTCTTCTTTGCGCATTCCAGATTCACTGGAATGGTGGCGGCGGAAGACTGGGTCCCGATGGCAGTGACGTATCCTGTCACCTGATTCTTAATGAGCATCAGCGGATTCTTTCCAGAGAAGGACCCTGCTGCGAAGAACATGAGGCTCACATAAGAAAGGTGCATGATGACGACGATGAGGAATACCTTCCAGAAGATGGAAAGCACAGAAAATACTGCACCGGAATAGCTGAGGTTCATGAAATTCCCGAAGATGTAGATGGGCAGTCCCGGAATGATCAGCGTGTGAAGAAGCTTGGTGATGATTTCACTGAAATCCTTGAAGAAGCTGTACATCACACCGCCCTGCCCTTTTCCTTTGAGATAGGAGATGCCGATGCCGAACATGAAGGCAAATACAATAGCCCCTGTCACATCAAGGAGCGGACTCAGCGGAATGGAGAAAAGCGAAGACAGCCCGCTTCCGGATTCTGTGATCTTTTCCACCAGTTCAGGTCTGATGAAGGAAGGGAAGAAGGTGGAAGCCACAAAATAGGCGATGGTTCCCGCAAGAAGCGTGGAGCCGTAGGCCAGAAAAGTCGTGACACCCAGAAGTTTCCCGGCCCCTTCTGTAAGGTCTGCAATCCCTATGATCACATACCCGATGATCATCAGTGGAATGATGAAAGCCAGAAGAGAGCTGAAGATGCTGGAGAAGGTCACTGGAAGTCGAAGCAGAAATTCGGGCAGGAATTTCATCTGCCCCACGAGTACACCTAAAATAATTGCGATGATGAGTTTCGGGACGAGTCCCATTTTCTTTTTCTCCATAACTGTTTACCCCTTTTATACGTATTTCTTCCTGTAGAGAGGATGTGGACCTGCAGGAATCATCCGACCGATTGCGCCCGCCTTCATTCACAGTTCATTCAAAAATCAACCAGCGCCGTCGATCGTAAGATCTTATACCGATCCATACTCTAAGTTTTGTCCTTGTATCAAATACACATGTATCTCTGACAAGAATGTTTTGATTATACATGAGGTTTCAGAGGTTGACAACCCCTAAATCCCCATGTTCACGTTTACAGTTTGGAAACATCTCAAAAAAGTCTGAAAACCAGAGAAAAAGAGATAGTCCATGGAAATTCACTGTTTTCCATAAGCTATCTCTTCTTTATTTCATCTATTATCGGTCCAGTCTTACGATGTCTCTGAAGGGGTCTTCTTCTCCAAGAATGAGATTTCGGATGATGCGGGCGCCGGCCATACTGTAGCAGGTGCCATTTCCTTCATAGCCGAGTATGTAGAAATGATTGTCCCTGTCCGGATCCTTTCCGAGAAGCGGCAGCCCGTCCTTCACTGTTCCGAAGAGCGCATTGTAGCTCCAGTGGGTTTCAAGCGCCAGTGCATCTTTCATCATCTTTCTGATGTCACCTTTCAGCTCCTCCACCTTTTCATCAATGGCGGCCTGATTCTCCACAAGCTCGTCCTTCTCTTCATCCAGCCCCCCTGATACGATTCTGCCATCCTGAGTGGTTCTGAGGTAGAGATAGGGATTCTTCGTTTCCCAGATCATCACCTCCTCCGGCCAGGGCTCTTTCCCCACAGGTTCTGTGATGAAGGCATAGGTCCGGTTGATGGCGATCCTATCCTTCACCAGATCATACTTCTGTGCATACCCCGTAGCGAAAATGCAGTACTTAAATGAGATGCGGTGTCCCTCTGTGGTGCGGATGCTGTGCGCCCGTTTCGTGTCCAGCGCAATCTCCGTTTCCGGATAGACTGCCACCCCGGCATCCAGATTGTGTTTTGTAAGGGTCCTGATGAAAGCAACAGGGTCCACATCCGCATCTCCATCTATAAGAAGCGCAGAAGGGCACTTCACCCGGTAGCGATTCAGCACTTCCACTTCCTCAAGATACTCCACATTCATGCCCTGGGTCTTCAAAGCATCGTATTCTTTCCGGATCTTCTCCACATCCTTCAGAGATGAGGCGCAGTAGAGGCTCTTTCTCTTTCGTATGGTGGTTCCGGAAAGCGTCTCGCTGATGTCAAAGAGATCCTCCATGGCCATCTGGCACATGGCGTAGAATCCCCTTGCCTTATCTTCTCCGATCGTTTCCATGAACTCATGGAGCATGGTGTCACTGCTGACCTGAAGAAGCCCAGTATTAGCGCTGCTGCTTCCCTCCGCCACTTGAAGCGTGTCCACCATGGTGATTCTGAGCCCCTCCACCTGACTCAGCACATAGGCGCAGAGCGTGCCGGACATGCCTGCACCGATGATGAGCACATCCGTTTCCAGATCCTTCGTGAGGGGTGGAAGATGAAAATCATCCTTCCCCTTGTTCCAGTAGGTAGTTCCACTGATGAGTCTTCTCATTTTCCATTCCTCCATATATAGGTTCACTCTTACGCCCAAGAGTCTTCCCCAAGCAGAATGCGCATCACTTCCGTTTCTCTTTCCAGCCATCTATTGGGGAAACTGTCAGAGCAGAGGCGCAGGTTTCGAAAGAAGGCCTCTCTGAGCTCCATCCACTGGGGCCTGAATTCAAGTTCTGCCTCATAGCCGCTGAGCCGCTGCATTCCCATCTCCCCTTCACCCCTGCATCCATAATACCAGGAGACCATCTCAAAGACCGTCTTTGCATCATATTTGTCTACTCTTCTTTCAGTGACTTTGCCGACGAGCTCCAATACCTCTTCCACTTCCAGTCCTGCTTCCTCTAGAACTTCCCGTTTCAGCGCCTCCTCGTGACTTTCCTTCTCTACAATGCCGTTGCCAAAACATTATAGAACTCTATCCTGAATTTTGGAGTTCAAAAGTATAGAACCACTGATATCACTAGTTTTAATGTGATTTCAGCGGTTCTTTTT
>RZYZ01000492.1 GCA_009930125.1 Clostridia bacterium
ACCCAAAGGGATGCCGTTGCCGGAATGATGGCTGATGCGACTACACCAGAAGAATATCAGTCTCTTTCCCAGCAGCTGGCATCTCTGGATGAACTCTACAGGACAGCCTCGGAAGGCATCAATACGGTGACGGGACTCAACGACTATGCCCAGGCTCAGATGGCAGGAGCGGAGAATCAGCTCTCCAGTGCCAGAGCAAGCCTTGCCGCCGCGGAAGCGGAGCTTAAGGCCGGAAAGAACGAACTGGCAGCGGAAAAGAGAGAAGCAGAAGCGCAGTTCCTGGCAGCGGAAGCGGAGATTGCCGAAGGCAAGACCGCTTATGATGAAGGAAAGGAAGAATTTGAAAAGCAAAAAGCAGAAGGTGAACAGGCTCTGCGGGATGCCAGAGAAAAAATCATAAGAGCAGAGAATGAGATTGAAAGACTATCCAAACCCAGCTGGTATGTGCTGGACCGCATGAAACTATATAGTTATGCAGATTATGCTTCCACAGCGGATCGTATGGATGCGATTGCGGGTCTGTTTCCTGTATTCTTTTTCGGAGTTGCAGCTCTTGTGTGCCTCACCACCATGACAAGAATGGTGGATGAACAAAGAGCAAGCATCGGCATCTACAAAGCGCTTGGATACAGCAACAACGACATCGCTTTCAAATATGTGAACTATGCGGCCATCGCCAGCATATTCGGCGGATTTCTGGGCGCCATCATCGGCATCCGGATCTTCCCGAAGATCATCTTCGATTCCTGGTCCATGATGTACAATCTGCCGCCGATGCTTGAAACCAGGCAGACGGTATTGATTCTCCTCACGGTTCTGGCAGGATTCATCGTGACTACGGCAACGGCATATTTCGTCACGCGAACCACGCTGAAGGAAGTCCCCGCCATGCTCATGAGACCGAAAATCAGCTACTTCGGCAAGCAGATCCTTCTGGAAAGAGCCACAAGGCTCTGGGAACGTTTTTCCTTCTCCCAGAAGGTGACCATGCGAAACATCTTCCGCTACAAGAAGCGCTTCATCATGACGGTGACGGGCATTGCGGGATGCGCCGCACTTCTTGTGGCCGGATTCGGACTCAGCAACTCCATCAGCAAGGTGGTGGTGAAGCAGTATCAGGAAATCTTCACCTATAACCTGAACATGAAGTACATGCCGACCAGTAACAC
>RZYZ01000493.1 GCA_009930125.1 Clostridia bacterium
GTTCGGTAAAGTTCTTTGTGTTATAACTCATAGGACACCTCCATTACGCTTTCTGCTGAAGCACTTTGATGGCTTCAGGCAGAATTAGCTTTCCATCCACACGCTGAGTGGCAACAAAGCCCACCTGACCAGTGGCTGCATAGAGCTCATTAAGTCTCTTGAAGACTCTGCCTTGACGATCCGCAACCCAGTAATAGCCAAAGTCACCGAAGATGATGGACTTTGCAGATGCAGCGATGGTAGGAACGTAGGATGAAGTGTAAACAGGCCTGTTCAGAATGGTATCTGGTGTTCCAGCCTGAAGTGAAGGCTGCCAGATATACTGACCCTGGCCATCTTTTAGCTTTCTAATTGCCTTAATGGTGGCATCATTCATAACGAACACGGACTTGTTTCTATAAGGCGATTTAAGTGAGTAGAAGAGATCCAAAATCTCATCGATGGAAATGGCAGTGGCACTTGCAGCGGTTACACCGATTTGTGCTCCACCAGTGGCTGCAAGAATACCCGTAGGCTTACCAGAGCCATCTCCAGTAAAGAAGGCATCTTCTTCCTTGTTACCAATACGTCTTGCAAACTCCCTGGCGATATAGTTTTCAAGATTAAACACGCTGTCATTTAGAAGCTCTTCAGATACCTTGATCATGGTACCAAGCTTGTAAGCACCAATGGAAACCTGACCAAAGCTATCATCGCTTTCAGGAATTGCACCTTCCTCATCAATCCAAGAAGCGGTACCTTTGGAAGCCACCACTGGAATCTTACGATCGCCAGAAGCAGTGGAGATGACATTGGCCAGCTTTCTGAAGATATTCTCTTCATTAAGGGATTCAATGAGGGTACGCTCAAATTCATCTGGTACAAGATAGCCACCTTCAGTGTCAGTACCAATCTGCAGTGCGTTCTTAATCATAGGATCGAGGCCTTCACCAGCACGGGTTCTCATGGCATTCCAGAAAGCTTTCTGGTATTCTGCAGAGGCTCTTCCGCCTTTGGATTCCATACCCTGGAAAATAGGTTTTCCGGTAAGTGGTGTGTTAAGCGGTTTTGAAAGCTCACGGTCTAGCGCTTCTTGCTTTTCAAGGCGGTCGATTTCCTTACCAAGGGCAACCACATCCGCTTCCATCTTTTCATAGGTTGCAGTGTCTTCAGCAGATACAATTC
>RZYZ01000135.1 GCA_009930125.1 Clostridia bacterium
CCCTTCATCCTTTCCGCGGTGCTGATCCTCTTCTCCTTCATCGTCCTCTTCACAAGAATCAAGGAGCACAGAGATGTGCTGCACTATGAAGCGGCAGAGGAAAAACGAAACCTGGCTCAGGGACTGGGCATCGCCTTCAAAGACAGAAGCACCCGGTATCTGCTTCTTGCCATCTGCAGCTGGTTCATCGGCTTCAACGGCGTGGAGACCTTCTTCACCAAATATGCCCAGAGCTACCTCAGCATCAGGCCTTCCGAAGCGACGCTTACCTTGTCCTTCATTTCTCTCTCCTTCCTGATCTTTGCCATTCCCGCCGGGCTCATCGGCACGAAGATCGGAAAGAAGAACACCATCCGGATCGGAATCATCGGTGCAGTGCTCCTCATGAGCACCATCTTTTTCCTGAACCCGGAGATGGACAACATGCTTCTCATCATGAGAATTCTCTTCCTGGGCATCGGATTCTCCTGGGCGTCCATCAACATCAACTCCTATCCTCTAGTAGCGGATATGAGTCCCGTGGGGCTTCTTGGAACCTATACGGGTGTATACTACCTCTTCTCCTCCATTGCCAACATCATCTCCCCACCACTACTGGGTACACTCATCGATGCCATCAGCTACAAGGTCGTATTCGCCTATGGCGCATTCTTCTTCGGCGTCGCCTTCGTATTCATCAGCCTGGTCCACGACAAGAGAGTGGAAACCGGAAATCAGTAGTAAGACAGCATCTTTGAAAGGAGATGGAAAATGAACTATTTCGAAAGCGAAAGACTCCTCTTCAGAGACTGGAAAGAGGAGGACCTGCCAGTCTTTGCAAGGATGAACAAGGATCCCCTTGTGATGCGGTATTTCCCGAAAACCCTCACGGAAGAGGAAACAGCTCTGTTCTATGAGCGCATCAGGGAGGAGTTCCAGCGGCTGGGACTTGGTCTCTACGCCGTGGAAGTGAAGGAAAGCGGTCAGTTCATCGGCTACATCGGTTTTCATGAAGCCAGCTTTCCTTCACCGTTCACCCCCTGCATCGAAATCGGATGGAGACTCTCATCATCCGCCTGGGGAAAGGGCTATGCAACGGAAGGCGCCAGAGCCTGTCTTGCCTATGGCTTCAGGGAACTGGATCTTCGTGAAGTCTACAGCTTCACAGCGAAGATCAATCAGCCTTCAGAAAATGTCATGAGAAAAATCGGCATGACGAAGGTCATGGAGTTTGATCATCCCAGCATTTTGAAAAGCAGTCCCCTGAAGAAACATGTGCTCTATCTCAAAAAAAATCCCGATCTGTAGCAGCTCATTTTCTTATGAGGACCTTCTGGACTAAGAGAACCCCGGATTTCAGTTCGCTGAAATCCGGGGCTCTCTTTTTTTTGCAATCTATTCCATTCTTTTCTCACGGAGACAGGAATTCCTCCAGACGGCTGGAAAGCACCTTCGAAATCATCGCCTTTTCCGCTTCAGAAAGATGCTCAGAAAGCCTGGCTGCAAGCAGCACCGTTTCCCACGCCTTCATCTGCTTCGCTTCTTCCCTGTTCATTCCCTGAGGAAAGTAGCCTTTCTGATGTCCCCTCAGGAGATCTTTTCTTGCCCCGTCCATCCGCAGTCTCTCTTCCTTGGAAGCTTCCGGAAGCAGCGCATACTTCAGAATCATTCGGGTTCTCGCCACATCCGCAAATGGATGCCCCTTTCCTGCCGTCATCCAGTCCAGAACTGTGACATGGTCCCCGCTGACATAGATGTTCTCCGGATGGTAATCCATATGGCACACCGCTTCCCCTTCCGGCAGATGTGACAGGATCTGAAGAAGCACTTCCTTTTCCTTCTCCAGGAGATAGGCGGAACTTCTGATGATGCCGCTGATGCTTTTTCTGAAGGGTGGAAGAGATGAAAGCGTGACCTGATGGATGTCCTGCTGGATTCTCCCCATGAGCTGACCATAGGCGAAAACCTTCTCGGGCTTCTTCATAATCTCTCTAGAAAGACTGTCTCCCTGCACCCGTTCATAGAGAATTCCGATCCGCTCTCCCACTTTCTCCAGACCATATACTTCTGCCAGAAAGGGCAGTTCCTGCTGAAGCAGAGACTGGATCTCATATTCACGGTTGACCTCTTCCTGAGACGCACCAGGATAAAACAGCTTGATCACTCTGTTCTCGGACCATTCGTAGACCTCTGCCGTGCGTCCGGTGCCGATCTTTTTACCGCTCATCTTCTCTCTCCTCGCATCATCAAGCTAAGACTTTTTGCACTTATTCTTCTCTTCTTCCAGAATCCGTTTTCTCATAGACCGTGAAATCCACCTCGATGCCGGAAGCCACATCAAAGGCGGTCTCTCTTTTCACTTCCGTGAACGATTCAATTTCTTCCACCGGGAAGAAGGTGTCTCCCTCAAACTCTTTTTTCACCCAGGTGATGTAGAGTCTATCACAGAGAGGAAGAAAATGGCTGAAGATCTCTCCTCCACCGATGATGAACACTTCCTCTTCACTTTCCAGATAAGAATCCACCTCACTGAAGTCATGGATCAGCCGGACGCCCTCAGGCACCTCATAGTCTTTCTTTCTCGTAAGGACGATATGCTCTCTTCCAGGAAGAGGACTTGGAAAACTCTCAAAGGTTTTTCTTCCCATGATCATCTTCTTCCCCATGGTCTGCTCCCTGAAATAGCGCAGATCCGTGGGAATTCTCCATATGAGGGTTCCTTCCTTTCCGATGACCCCCTTTTCCGTGGTGGCTACAATGAGGCTCAGCATTATACGGACACCTCCATTCTGATCTTTCCCAGGTGTTCATAGCCTTCCAGTCTGATGTCATCGATGGTGAAATCGTAGAAATCCGTGATTTCCGGATTGAGCCAGAGCTTCGGCGCATCCGGAGCCTCTCCGCGGCTCAGCTGCTCCTTCATGCCCTCCACCTGGTTCTCGTAGATATGGGCGTTGTTGATCACATGGGTGAACAGTCCTGGCTTGTAGCCGGTGACCTGGGCAATGAGATGCACCAGCACCGCGTACTGGGTCATGTTGAAGGGCACCCCCAGAGGAATGTCTCCAGAGCGCTGCACCAGCATGCAGTTCAGACGGTCATCCGTCACATCCCACATGGTCATGAAGGCACAGGGATAAAGAGACCCCCCTTCCAGATGCGGAATCTGCCACAGATTAAGCATCATTCTTCTGTTTTGCGGATCGTTTTTCAGGCTGCTGATCAGCTTGTCGATCTGATTGTACTCCTTGACCACCCATCCGTAGGATGTACCGATGGTCCCGTCTTCCTTCATCCACTCATCCCAGATATGGACATTCTCCTCCTGAAGCTTCAGGACGGAATTGGACTGGTCCCTGTAGATCCAGAGAAGCTCCTTCACCGCTGTCTTAAACCCCACGAATTTCGATGTGAGAATCGGAAACTCCCTGGAAAGGTCAAACTGCATGATTTTGTGAGGCAGTTTGTAGGTGCTCACACCCGTTCTGTTCGTATCATAATAGCCATGGTCCAGAATATCTCTTACAATGGCCAGGTACTGCTTATCCGCTTGATTCATTCTATCTTCCCCCTGTATCGCTCAATTTCCTCTTTTCATTATATCTTAAATTCCCTCGTAAATTAACTCCCATTCGAATTCATCTTCCATTCTCTGCTCCTTCAGAAAAGAGCAAGCCGCCGAAAAACACCTGGTTTCAGATGAATAGAGGTTCCAGACAAAGAAAAACGGCCAGGCAGAAGTCTTCTGCCTGACCATGATTTTTCCGTATTTGTTATTAAGGGGTTGGTATATCTTTATAAACGAACGCCGGTGACTACTTAAGGCCTAGTCAGCCAGAATTCTCTTTTCGCCTTCCAGCTCTCTGATGCCCTTGACATTCTGGGTCACTTCCAGTGTACCCATGTACTTGCCCTGGTCATCTCGGATGGCATAATAGGTGATGAGGATGAACATTCCTCTGGAATTGATCCAGAAGCTCTCCTCATCCTTTGCCCCGGACTTGAAATCCTCCAGAAGCTTTTCCACGGTACCTACGCTCTGGGGTGGATGACAGTTCTGAACCGTACGTCCGATGACGGACTTGGTTCTTGCAAAGATTCTTTCCTTGGCCTGGTTGAAATACTTCACCGTATCTTTCTCATCGATGAAGGTCACATCCACAGGCAGGGCATTGAGAATCTTTTCCAGTTCCTTCACCGTGAGGAATCCGATGCCGAATCTAACATTTCCATCTGGTGTATCTTCCTTCTTCTTCTTGACGCCGCCGATGAAGGATACTCTGTCCGGTGTCCATTTTCCTTCCGGAGAAACCAGGCAGTAGCCCACTTCTTCACTGTCATCGGCAATTTCCAGCCATTCATCTTCTGTGAACTTCTCGAGAATCATCGGAATCAGAATCTCTTCTTCCTTGAAGATCATTTCCTTGATTCTTTCAATCAGCGGATAAGCCATCTTCTGCAGCTCTTCACGATTCTCATCGATGACATTCTGCTTCATCTCCTTGATGGAGGCTCTGATCTCGTCATCCACACCCCACATGACCTTAGGTGGTGCACTCATGCCGTACTTTTCCATATACGGGAAGATGATGTTCTCTTTTCTGGAATAATGCTTGTCGATGTCCCAGAGCATGTTGATGTCCTGGAGAAGCATGTTCTTGATGGGTGCTTCGGGATGATTGATGAAGGTATCAAGCTTAGGAAGAATGTCCTCATCCAGAAGATTTCTCAGTGCGTAGTTCTCTTCTCTCAGGACACGCACTGGATGACCGATGCTTTCCTCTTCCTTGCTTCTTGTATGGACTTCATCGATGGATCCCTTGAAGATATCCGCATGGACATCGCACAGATTCTGCACCTCTTCCACCGTCATGCCTTCATTGATGAGGTTCTGCTCCATCTGAGTGATTTCATAGGAGGATACCCCTGTGAAATGCTCTCTGAACTCTTTCTTCACTTCTTCAGGGGATACGCCCTTATGAAGCTTGAGGATCATGCCCTTTAATAGTTCCTGTCTTTTGTCTCTGTTGCTGTCACTCATTTCTCTGTTATTGATTACGTTACTCATATTCCCTCCACTTGTCCTGCACTATTCGAATCTGCTACAGTAATTCCCTTTTCTCCGAAAGCATCGATGATTCTGTCCATGGGGATATTTTTCATTTTAGACGCCTTGGGCAGTGTCATGAACTTCGCCATGGTCTTCAGCATCATAGGGTTCACGATCTGGTCGAAGCCCAGGCCTTTGAGCACCTCTGCCGCTTCCGGACATTTCATGACAATCTCCTGGACGCTGTCCTTGATATCAATGGTCAAAACAATCATCTCCTACTTTCAATATGACTCTATTATAATCTGTTCCTTATTGCGAAAACTTTGACCTAGGTCAAAATTCTTAAGTACTTTCTTCACAGTTCTTTTAAATCATACCATTTCACTCGGGATTTGTGAATAGGAAACAGAAAAAAATATGCATTTTTTACCCGATTTTAACCACAGATGCAAAAAATTCTTTTATAATATAAATATAGATGGAATATTTTGATAATTTGAGGAGGGACTACACTATGTCAAGAGTTGTATTCTACCACAGGAGATTCAAAGTACTGCAGATCGGAAAGTCTTCCTATGTGGTTGTCAGAAAGAATACCCCGAACTACAGCGAGCACTCCCATCTATCCTCACTCCATGGAGCCATTTCCCTGATCCGACTTCTGGATCATGGCCTCATGCCCCATTCCGACTATCTCAGAGAATCCGCCCGAAG
>RZYZ01000136.1 GCA_009930125.1 Clostridia bacterium
AAAATCCATGTAAGGGAAAAGGACCTGATTGCTGAAATCAGGTCCTTTTAGGGAAACAGTATATTTAACAAAAGGGTAGGGGTATTTCTACCCTAATATGGGAGCTAAATGACTTAGCTTACATCTATTTTATCATATCTTCTAATATTTGTTAATTAACAAACTAAGAAAGTCAATGTTGTACCAGAATTGCACACTTTTCATCTGTTCCAATAAAATCTTCATGACTTCTCCCCTTTACAATTTCAGCTGATGCCCATTTTCTTCATTTTACGGTAGAGCGTATTTCTTCCGATTTCCAGTTCCTTCGCCATCATGGAGATATTCCAGTTGCACTTTCTTCCCGTCTCAAGGATGGCATATTTCTCATAATCCTCCAGGGTCTTCAGACTGCAGGACATGGATGCCATGGCTTCCTTTTGCCTGATCTCTCTGTATTTGATGATGAAGAGATTGATGATGTCCTTAAACAGAAGATCCGCTGTGCATACCGTCTTCTGACAACCATCTGTTTCATAGATGATGCCCACTACCCCGATGGGTTTCTTCACGCCCATGATGGGTATGGCCAGAGCGGATTTTCCTTCCCTTTCCTTTACCTTCTTGTGTTCTCCTGTCTTCAGTGCATCCTTCAGGCAGTGAACTACTTCCTTATGTTCCTTGAGATACTCTTTCACCATCATTCTTCCGTCTTTGTCGTTCTTCAGTTCCTGTTTGTTTTCACAGAAGATGGTATTCAATTTCGTGTCAAAGACGGCGATGCTTTCCAGACAGGAAATCTCCTTGAGATCCAGTGCGATGTAGCACATGAGATTTACAATCATCTGGAGTTCCTTCACATCATCCTGGTTTTCCACTTTCTCTTTCAGCATTACCATTCAACCAACTCCTCAACTTGATAATATATTAACAGAGGATGCATTACAAGGATGAAACCTCTATTTTCTGAAGATTTGAGAGATTGTGCCCTGATTCCTACTTTTTTCTAAAAGAATGATGAAATCAGTGAACAATTATTCCGAATTACGTTATAATGAGAAAAGATAATTTTAAAAACAGGGAGGGATAGAAATGAAAAGAGGTGACGTGATCAAAAGTGGAATCACTATGGGCAGCGCTCTGGCCATGATCATCAGCTGGAGTCTCAACCAGTCCGTTCTATGGGCCATCATTCATGGACTGTTCAGCTGGCTCTATGTCCTGTACTACCTGATTCTACTAAACTAAAAGAGGTGCTGTCATGTTTGGAACCATCGTCAATTTTTTCGCCATCATTCTGGGAAGCCTCATCGGCATCCTGTTCCATAAGAGAATCAACCAGGATATCGCCTACAGCCTTTTCAAGGTGCTGGGACTCTGCGTCATATATCTCGGAATCATTGGTCTCATCAAAGTGGAAAACCCCATGGTCATCATCCTATCCATGGCATTGGGCACACTCCTGGGTGAAGTCATCAACATAGAAAAGAAGCTTGAAACCATGAGCAATAGGATTGAAATGCTGGTGAACAAGTACTATAAAGGGAAGATCAAGGACGGGTTCCTCACAGCCACTCTTCTCTTCTGCATCGGCTCCATGGCCATCATCGGAACCATTGAAAGCACCTTGTCAAACAATCATGACACCCTGTTTGCCAAATCCATTCTGGATGGTATCACTTCCGTGATCTTCGCATCCACCATGGGACTAGGCGTCATGCTGTCGAGTTTTTCGGTGCTCCTTTATCAGGGTTCCATATCGGTCCTGGCAAATTTCATCAAACCACTGGTCACCGCTGTGCCGGAAACCATTCCCATGATTTCCGGAGTGGGAAGTCTCATGATTATGGGTCTAGGCATCAATATGGTCTTCAATCTGAAACTCAAGATATCGAACATGCTGCCTTCCATCCTGATTCCTATCTTCTATGCAATGGGCCTTTTCCTCTGGAATATAATTCAGTAGAAGGATACCTTATTTACTTTACCATTAAATTTTCTATGCCAGCATTTATCATGCTGGCTTTTGCTTTATCCTCAATATTAGAACAGAGCAGCCTGTAGCATACGGCTGCTCTGTCTATATATTTATTGAGAGGGATACCATAATCAGTCTAGAACACCAGGTTCGGTACGAACATGACTATTCCAGGGAAATAAGTAATGATCAGCAGCACAACAAGCAGGGCCAGGATGAATGGCCAGATTTCCTTCATAAAGGTTCCGACCTTCGTGTTTGTGATGGTGCAGACTGTAAACATCATAGAACCAAAGGGTGGCGTTATGCCGCCTATCATAATGTTCACGATGGTGATCATACCGAAGTGGATAGGGTCCACTCCCATCTGTGTCACCACAGGCACAAGAAGAGGAGAAAGTATGATCAGTGCTGCTCCTCCTTCTATGAACATGCCCAGGATCAGATAGAAGATATTGATCATAAAGAGCATAAGCATCGGATTTTCAGTGATTCCAAGCATCATTTCTGTAAGCATCTGTGGAATTCTTTCCCAGCTCATATAATATCCGAACACATTAGCAGCAATGATGATCAGAACCACGCTGGATGTTCCGTAAACAGTGTCTTTCAGGATTTCCTTGAAATGCTCAATTTTCAGTTCCTTGTATATGAAGAAACCGACAAGGATGGTATATAGCACCGCAACTGCACCGGCCTCGGAAGGTGTGAACAGTCCGATTCTAAGTCCGGCGATGATGCCGAAAGGGAAAAGCAAAGCCCAGATGGATTCCAGTGTCTGCTTGAATATTTCACGGGCAGTGGCTCTTTTCTCTCTAGTAGGTGTATACCCTCTTTTTTTGGAGATGATGTACACAACAATCATAAGTGCTATAGCCATAAGCACACCTGGTACGTAACCTGCCATAAACATGGCACCAACGGACACCTGTGCGATGAGGCCATAGACGATCAGGTTGATTCCTGGAGGAATCACCGGTGTCACAGCAGATGAGGCAGCCGTAATGGCTGCTGAAAACCCTCGGCTGTATCCTCTTTTTTCCATCTCTGGAACAAGCATCTTGGACTGCATTGCCGCATCGGCATTTGCAGAACCTGAAACACCACCCATGAGGAGGGACAGCAGTACATTGACCTGCCCTAACCCACCGGTCATATGACCAGTAAGCACTTCAGCAAATTTCATAAGCTTACTGCTAATTCCACTGTAATTCATGATGGAACCAGCCATGATGAAGAACGGAATGGCAAGTAGCGAAAAATTCTGGGCACTTGTGATATATCTCTGCAGGATAAGATCTGGCGCAGAAGCATCGTTGATGAAAGAGAAATAAGTCAAGGAAGAGCCGAATAATGCGTATGCTATGGGTATTCCCGTAAAATAAAGCAGAAATACGATGAGTATCGGTAAAAATGCCATTATATAATGTCTCCTCCTTTACTGTAATCTGTTCTTCTTATATCTCTAACAAGAAAAATCACCGAATATATGGTTACCCAGGTGAAACTCACAAGAAGAGCTGAACTGATATAGGCTGAAGAGATACCAAGAACCGCAGTAGGCTTAATGTAGGAAAGACTGATGAAAACCACCGCAAGATAGGTCATATATCCGTTCAGGAGAATCAGCACTAGATCCACCACAATAACGACCACTTTCTGTATGCTTGCTGGTAATAGATTCACAAGGATGTCCACCCCGATATGTTTCCCCTTCTTATATCCGGCTACTGCCCCAATGAACACCGCCCAGACAAAGGAGGCTGTTGCAACTTCTTCTGACCAGTACAATCCGGTCTTGAGAAAATAACGCATAAATACATTAATGACCACAAGAACGGTTGTCACAATAATGAATCCTGATGCGATGATTTCTTCAATATTATTGAGAATTTTTTTCAGATTGCTCTCTTTCATCTTCTGCTCCTTCTATTTTCTTATACAGATTGAAAAGGGGCTGTTACACCCCATTTCATATTTTCTACTTCATCTTTTCCAGTTCATCCATCAGAAGATCATAGATTCCGGGTGTAACCCCTTCCATATTCTCATAGACTGGCTTTGTGAGTTCTGTAAATGCTTCCAGATTCACTTCGTTGAATTCAACACCCAGTTCTTCCAACTCTGCCTTAGTAGCATCATAGGACTCTGAAATGATCTGAATCATCTCTTCAGCTCCGTATCTGAATTCCTCTTCGATTATGGTCTGATACTCTTCAGGAATATCTGCCCATACATCTGTACTAAGGTATACTCCTGCTGTTCCAAGGAAGTGCTTGGTTAAGGCAACATTTGTCGCAACTTCATAAACCTTTGTTCCGATGTTTGTGAATTCTGATCCTTCCAGACCGTCTACCACACCCTGCTGCACTGCTGAGAGTGTTTCAGCCCATGGCAGCGGCGTTGCGGTTGCACCCATGGCATTGATACTGTCAATAAAGAGCTGACTTCCAGGTGTTCTCAGTTTCATACCCTGCAGATCTTCTGGATTGACAATCAGTTTGTTTGTAATGATGTTTCTGAATCCGAATATGTAATCCAGCGCCAGAATCTTGATTCCTGCTTCTTCCGCCTTGGCGATCATATCCTGAACAAGATCCGTCTCGATCATCTGCGTATACTGATCAAACTCTGAGTACAGCATAGGTCCGACCAGAGCCTTGAAATCAGGTACATAGTCCCCAAGATAGGATGGGTCTTCTACGGAAATGAATTCTGAGCCTCTTACAACCTGTTCCAGACCATCCTTGTACACTGCAAGCTGTGCCTGAGGGAATGTCTGGATTTCAATAGCCCCGTCTGTTTTTTCCAGTATTCTTTCAGCAACAAGATCCATGGATTTTGTAAGCTGCTCATCTGGTGAAAATACATGGCTCAGTCTCAGAACCAGTTTGTAATCCTCATCAGTTTCTTCTGGCTCTTCCGCCGGTTCTTCTGCTGGAGCTTCATTGCCATCTGGAGCAGGTGTTTCTTCTTCTGTTGCTGCACAACCAGCTGCAACCATGGTAGACATGCCGACAATCAGTAAACCACTGAGCAATTTTTTGATATTTTTCATTTCAAGGTCCTCCCTAATATTTGATTTGCTTTATTTTGGTGGCATTAGCCACATAAATAACTTATTCAGACAGTATTGCATGTATCACATCCGGATGATCCGTAATGATTCCATCAATACCCAGCTTCATGATATTTTCATAATCCACAGGTTCTTTTCCAACCCATACATTCACTTTGATACCCTCTTTTTTCAGCGCTTCCACAATATCCTGACGAAGACTGTACGCTACAGGGTGATAATACTCCATGCCTACTTCCCTGACATACTTTTCAGGGTGAATCATCCATGTGTCAAAGAGCATGCCACAGGGAATCCCCGGTGCAATCTTCTTCATTCTCAGCAGGCTTTCGTGATTGAAGGAAGAAATAAGCACATTAGACTCAAGCCCGAACTCCTGTATCAGCGCAAATACCTTTTCTTCAATACCTGGATATTCGTATACTCCTGTTTTCAGTTCGATGTTCGATACAAGGTCAAGATTCTTTACAAACTCGAAGTATTCCCTAAGGGTTGGGATTCTCTGAACTCCGGTCTCACCCTTGAAACGGTTCGACGCATCCAGCGCTTTGAGCTCTTTCAGAGTGTAATCCTTGACTCTCCCCTTTCCGTCGGTGGTACCTTCCAGCGTTTCATCATGTATGATGACCACTTCTCCGTCTTTAGACAGATGCACATCAAATTCCATTCCGTCACAGCCGGCTTCTACGGCTTTTTCAAAAGCGATC
>RZYZ01000494.1 GCA_009930125.1 Clostridia bacterium
TTCATTTGTGTTCTCAAGAGAGTTTCTGAATGCTGTGAGAAGCACGGTGAAGCAATCCGCCAATTCTGACATGGAGCTTTCCTTTTATGCCCATCTCATAGAAAGCCTGGTGAACTTCGGTAACCACGAGCTATTTATCATCAACACAGCCAATTCCGGCCTTATAGGCCTGAATGCACAGCCATTGGTCTTTAAGTATACAACAGGGAATTCGGGTGCCATCGGCACGATGATGATTCCTCTCAATGAACCAGCTGTGATACCAAAGAAGGCAAAGGACGTAGTCATAAAAGTCATCCAGACCATGAATGTGGTACTGGAGCAGATAATCCCCGGACTTACCATTCACTTCAAGGATTTGGGGACGCAGGTTCTTGAGAATGGAGAGGAAGGCAGCCGGATCCAGCTTATGTCCCACAAGAACAACCGGGAAATTCCTCTCAATTATGAATCTGAAGGCATCAAGAAGATCGTCTCCATTCTCCAACTTCTCATCGTCGTCTATAATCAGCCGTCCATCACTGTTGCCATTGATGAGCTCGACTCTGGGGTATTTGAATATCTTCTCGGAGAACTGCTCAGCATCATCTCAGAAAGGGGAAAGGGACAGCTGGTTTTCACCTCGCATAATCTGCGCCCACTGGAAACGTTGGATCGAGGATTCATTGCCTTCACTACTACAAATCCTCACAAGCGCTACGTTCGCATGACAAACGTCAAAGAGAACAACAATCTCCGCGACTTCTATTTTAGGGACATCATGCTCGGGGAACAGGATGAGGAACTCTATGAGCAGACGAACAATGCTGAAATAGCGCTTGCGTTCAGGGAGGCTGGAGAATACTGTGGCTCGTAAAAAGATTGTGTTCGTAATCGTCGAGGGGCCTTCCGAATGCTGAAGCGCTCGAAGTTCTCCTGAACCAGATATACGACAAGAATTCCGTATACCTTGAGATCACGCACGGCGATGTCACCACCGCTAAGGACGCCGGCTCTTCGACAATCCTTTCCATGCTGGGGGGGATTCTAGAAACTTACATGAAGGCTAACCACCTTGCCAAAAGCCATTTTCAGGAAATCGTCCACATTGTGGACATGGATGGAGCATACGTTCCTGATAGCGTAATCATGAAGGATGAGACGGCACAAAAAACGATCTA
>RZYZ01000137.1 GCA_009930125.1 Clostridia bacterium
TGTGCAGAACCACGCGGGTCTTGCCTACTTCTTCATCCAGATACGCCCGGTGCGGAGCCATGACTTTCTCGATATGTCTTTTTGTCTCCTCATGCTCGGAAATGTCTTCGGAGACATCCAGAAGCTTGTGCTTCACCTCGGTGACTTTCCCCTGGTCCAGAGTCAGATCCAGTCTGCCTAAGAATGAACCGTGAGAACCGGACTGAATGAGAAGGGAGTCCTTCACACGGACCACTTCCTGAACTCTGTTGTGGGTGTGACCGCTGATCAGAACATCCACGCCTCTGATTCTTGTGAGAAGCTCCATGTCCTGGGGGAACCCCAGATGAGAAAGAACAACCACAAGCTCCGCGCCCTTTTGCCTCACCTCTTCAATATACCCTGGAAGTTCTTCCAGTCCGTTGGTGAAATAGAGTCCTTCACTGAAATGCTTCGGCATGGTCTTGTCGATGATGTTGCAGGCGATGCCGATGACAGCAACCTTGACACCGGAAATCTCCTTGATCATGTAGGGCTTCATATACAGCCCATCCGTTTCCTTGTGATAGACGTTGATGGCAAGGATGGGATAGGAAAGTTCCCTTTCACGCTCTTTCAGCACATCCGGCCCGTAGGCGATGTCCCAGTGGAAGGTCATGGCATCAAGAGACAGATCGCTGAGAAGCGGAACCAGATCAGCACCTTTTGATTCCACCGCCTCATAGGTTCCGTGAAAAGTGTCTCCGTTGTCAAGAAACAGGATTTCTCCTTTTTCCGCTCGGATGGTATCCACCATGGTTCTGATTCGGGGCAGTCCACCGGCTTTCGCTAGCCTGATTCCTTTTTCGTCGTAGTAGAGTTCGTTATGAAGATCCAGATAACCGTGCAGGTCATTCATCTGGAGGATCGTCAGATTTTTCATCGATTCTTTCACTCCTTCTAAAGATTATCATTAGTATCATTATAGAGAAGATTTGTTGACGTTCTGAAGATAATCTTTGAATAAGCTGTGCAACAGAAAAGGACCCGGCGCAGTGGCTGAGTCCTTCAATGAATCAATTCTGTTATTTGTTAATCGGTCAGTTTGTCCGCCCGTTTTCGTGTGATGTAGATCATGACGACCCCAAAAAGGATGGAAACCACTGAAATCAGCTGAGCCTGTCTCATGCCCAGGAACATGAGGCTGTCTGTTCTCATGCCTTCGATGAAGAATCTTCCGATGGAGTACAGGATGAGATAGGCATAAAATACCACGCCGTGGTCATGCTTTCTCTTCTTTCCGAAGAGAATCATCAGTGCGATGAAGCAGAGGATGTTCCAGACGGATTCATAGAGAAAGGTCGGATGGTAGTAGGTACCTTTAATGAGCATACCTTCCTGGATGAAGGCAGGAAATCTGGAAATGAACTCCTGGGATACTGGCCCGCCATGGGCTTCCTGGTTCATGAAGTTCCCCCAGCGTCCGATGGCCTGTCCCAGAATCATGGCAGGTGCAGCCGCATCGACCATGTCGAGAATCTCCGTGAGAGACTTTTTCTTCACTTTCTTGTAGATGAAGACGCCAAGGGCTGCGCCCAGGATTCCACCGTGGATGGCAAGGCCACCGCTTCTGAAATCCAGCATCTCCATGAACGTGTCATACTGATCCAGTTCAAAGATCACATAGTACACGCGGGCACCGATCAGTGCCAGAGGGAATGCATAGAGAAAGGCATCGGTCACATCATCAAAGCTGACGACGCCTTTGCTTCGTTTACTGTTAAAGTAGAGAACGACAAATCCCGCCAGTACACCGATGGTGATGATGACACCATACCACATGATGGGGACGCCGAATAATTCAAATGCTGTTGAGTCCATATTGTTTACCTCGCTGATTTTTTCTCCCATTATAACATATACTCTTTTATAGTTTTCTTAACTTCAGAAGCAAATCACAGAGTTTCAGCACTAAATCCCAGTATGAATCTGTTAAAAGGCTTTGTCATCAATGGTTTCAGGAGTTTGCAAGGTGCATTTTCGTGGAATATTTTTCGGTGTTATTAGTACCAAAATCTCTATTGTAAAGCTGCTAATGAAAGGCTGGATCACTGGATGCACAATACAGCCGATTCACCAGAACATCACAAACTAGAAGACAGCTACATAGGGTAATGGGTTCTTCTGTCAGAACCAGATGCAAAGGGGAAAGCCTGAATGCAATGCTTGGAAGGTGTAATAAAGTTGTGAAATCATCAGTTTGTCATATATTAAGGTTTAAATTTGATATAATAGAGTAACAAGACAGAAATAAAGACCTGGGGAGGAATAGGATATGAGAAAAAACATGCTGAGAATTCTGGCGATCCTGATGGCGCTATCTTTACTGGTGGCCTGCGGAAATCAGACCGATGGAGACCTGGAAGCACTTAAGGGTGATATAACGAAGCTCGAGGAGCAGCTTGCAACGGTGGAAGCGGACAATGCAGAGCTCATGGAAGAGAACGAAGCGCTGAAAGCGGAAATAGAAGCACTGAAATCAGGAGAAACACCGGAAGAACCTGTTGATGAAAATCCGATGGAAGAAGAAGAGGAAGAGCTGCCGATCTTTGGCGCAGAAGAAGATGGAACCATGATTCAGGCTTCCACCATCGTTGTGAAGACGGATGAGCCTCTGATCAACAAGATGAACATGATGGGTCAGGAGCTTGGAGAAGCGGTCTTTGGCGGACTGACCATGGAAGCGGTTGAAATCAGGGAAGAAGACGGCAAGGATATTCTCTATGTGGATCTGAAGGAAGAGGAAAATGCGGATCCAAGCTGGATCTATGACTACTTCCAGGGTTCCACTGGCGGGCTGGTTACAGAAACGGCGTTGACGGAAACATTCCTTCAGAGAGAATATGGTGGTATCTGGATCGATGGTGTGCATTTCACGCTGAACGGAGAAACCATAGAATATGACCATGTACCAAACCTCAGAGAGACCATCCTGAGATAATACGAGAACGCAAAAAGAATCACTGCAGGCAGACATGCTGCCTGCAGTGATTCTTTTTATTTCATATCTTTTTATTCTACTTTCTGACGGAAGCCCTTATCCTGTTCCGGATGAAGAAAAAGGCTGCGGGAATCATGGAAATGATGAAGATGATTGCCATCAGATAGATGAATCGTCCATCGAGAAAATCCATGTTGCCCATGAAATATCCGATCATCACATAGAGGGAAGTCCAGATGGCATTTCCCATGAACATGAAGAGGGATATGTCCAGGAAATTGACGTCTGTGAAGCCTGCGGTGAAGGGGGTCAGTGTACGAGCGATGGGGATGAATCTTGAAATGAGAAAGGCTCTTCTTCCTTTGTTGGTGAAGAAGTCATGAACCTTTTCAAAGTTATCCTTGTTGATGAATTTGAACAGAGACCGGTCCTCGTATTTGCTTTTGTGATACTTCCTGCCTAGAATCTGACCAATCTTGAAATTCAGCATGTCGCCAAGAACCGTGGCAAGGAAAAATCCCAAAAGCAGTGCCAGGATATTCAGGTCTCCCGTGGCACCGAAGGCACCGGCACCGACCAGAAGGGAATCTCCAGGCAGGATGGCCAGGACCACTGCACCGGTTTCCAGAAATATGATGAAAAACAGGATGGCGTAGGCACCGATTCCGAAAAAATCGATCAGCTCTACAATATGCCCATCCAGATTCATGAAAAATTTGATGATCTCTCTAATGTCCATAAAAATCTCCTAAAACTGTTCTTGATACCATTGTACGAAAAAAAGGGGCTCTGTTGGTGGATTTTTCTTTAAGATATTCTGTCCTTTTCTTGAAGTCTTTCTGCTGCAGCATCCAGGACCATAAAAAGATGCATGAATTGAATGTGAAATAAAGATAAAAGGAAGTTCAAACCCTTTGAGGGGTTACAAAAGAGCGGTTTATTTGTTATTCTATAATCAGATGAATAAAAAGGTTTACATTGCATAAACGATATATCAATAAATAACACTTGATATTAATACATAATTATTCATAAATATAATTGATGAGAAAGTGGAGTTCCTTGTGGCTCCACATTCTTGACGCTTATGCTGACGTGAATCTGCATGAAGGAGGAATAATCAGAATGAAAAAAATCAAAGTTGTCCAGTGGGGATTAGGAAATATGGGTCGAGGCATGGTGGAAATGCTGCTCACCAAAGAAGGAGTACAAGTGGCAGGTGTCATCGAAAAAAGAGTGACCGAGAAGGTGGATCTGGGTACTTTCCTGGGGAAAGAGGTTCTGGGCATTCCGGTTCACAGCGATGCGGAAAGGCTTCTTGATGAAGTGAAGCCGGATCTGTGCATTCTTGCCATCAATTCCTTCGCCAAGGGTGTGGTGGAGGAAATCCGTCTTCTCACGAAGAAGAAGGTCAATGTCATCACCATAGCGGAAGAAATGGCCTATCCCTATGTGACGGAGCCCGCTCTTTCAGAGGAGATCCACAAAATGGCAGTGGAAAACGGCGTCACGGTCATGGGCACGGGCGTGAATCCGGGCTTTGTACTGGATACGCTGATCATTCAGCTTTCTCTGGGCGTAAGACGCGTGGATCATATCTTTGCACGAAGAGTCAACGATCTGTCCCCTTTCGGGCTCACCGTCATGGAAGAGCAGGGCGTGGGACTGTCCAGGGAGGCCTTTGAGCAGGGCGTGGAGGACGGAAGCATCTACGGACATGTGGGCTTCATGCAGTCCATCCCCATGATTGCCAAGTCTCTGGGTCTCACCTATGACGAAATCAGGCAGACAAGAAAGCCCATCATGACGACGGTCCGTCGCGAGACAAAAGACGTGGTGGTGGAAGCGGGCATGGTCTGCGGATGCAACCATACTGCAGTGGCCCTGAAAGACGGAAAACCGGTGATCACTCTGGAGCATCCTCAGCAGGTGAGACCGGACATGGAGGACATCGAAACGGGAGATTACATAGAGATCCACGGAGACCCGGATCTTTCCATGGTCATCAGACCGGAAGTGCCTGGTGGCATCGGAACCATAGCGGCGGCTGTGAATGTGATCCCCCATGTGCTTAATGCAGACCCTGGACTCATCACCATGACGGACATTCCGGTAACCCACGCCATCATGGATGATTTCAGAAACCATCTGAAGTAGAAAGAAGGATAGATAGATGAAGATTGGTAAAGAAACATGGGTGGAGATCCATGACATCGTACTGAAACCCGAAGAAAGAACCGGGAATCTGCCGGAGGAGACGAAGAAAGTGCCCCTGGAAATGAGGCTGAAAGGATTTCTTCTGGAAGAGGCGGAGCTTGGTGACAGAGTGAAGATCAGAACCGTCACGGGAAGAATCGTGGAAGGAACGCTTCTCAAGGAAAATCCTGTCTATGAACATGGATATGGGGAAACCTTCATTCCGGAGCTTCTGACCATCGGACAGAACCTGAGAGCCATGCTGGAGGTGGACCATGAGTAGAGATAAGAGCTATGCCGCAGTGATGGCGAGAAAGAACGAGATCATGAAGAAAGCGCTGGGTGTGGATTATGAGGAATATGAGCTCTCTGACATCGCCTTCGATTATGACACCCTGATGGAAGATGTGCATCTCACCATGGAGGATATCAGAAGAATTCAGAGAGAAGTGTCTGTGGGGGATACACCACTGGTGGAGCTCAGGAATCTCACAGCCCTTGCAAGAAAATTCTCGGAGCCCGGCAAAGGAGCGCGAATCTTCATCAAGGATGAAGCGGGCAATCCTTCTGGAAGCTTCAAGGAC
>RZYZ01000495.1 GCA_009930125.1 Clostridia bacterium
CTACAAATCCTATGTTTCCAGCGAAACATAGATTGTATAGCGGGCACAGAAATAAGCATGTCACTCTCCTTGGTGAATATAGACTTACTACTGTATGTGTCCCTTTAAAACCGAATAGCGGAAACACCCACCCGATCCGAAGATTCTTCAAGACCACTTCCGAAAATGGAAGAAAGGACTTGAAGAATCTTTTTGTGTTTAGGTCGGGTGGTTCTCCAGCAACTTGGACTCAGAGAAACTCCAATCAATATTAGAACAATAAAAGTTGAACTGTAGCAGATTATACCGTTGCGAGCACCGAACACTCGTGTTATCGTAAGCTTAAACATAGCTTTGACACGATCAGCCTTACAGAAAAAATACATCTAGCCTATTCAAGATGAATGGGAGAAGAAAGTATAAATATTGAAAAGGAAAGGTGAAGGAAATGATATTCAGCACAATCGGAACCTGGAGGAAGGAAGAGAAAATCTATACGGAAAAACTTCAAAAGGCACTGACATTTCTTGAAAACATGGATCTCGAAAATGTGAAGGATGAAAAATTTGTCCTGGAAGAAGATCAGATTTTCGGATTTGTGACTACGGTTGAGACAGAGGATAAAGATGTCAGGCGTCCAGAGTCCCACGAAAAACACCTGGATATACAATTTCTCATTGAAGGACGAGAGAAGATCGGCTATCTGAGAAAAAGAGAGGGTCTCCAGATAGTTTCAGATGAACTGGAGAAGAAGGATATCTGTTTCTATGACGGGAATCTGGATGGGGAGACATTCCTGAACCTGAAACCTGGAGATTTCGTCGTTCTATTCCCGGAGGATATTCATCGGCCCCAGTGCTCTGGAGGAGAGGAAACAAAGATCAGGAAATGCGTGATCAAGATCAGGATGGACGAATAGTCTTGTGCTTTCACCAGCTGGCAGCACGTCTTCCATCTTGTGAACGAAGAAGTAATGCGCTTTTATGCAGTGGACAGGGTGTGCCTGAAGGGTTCACCCTGTCCTGTTTTTCTGGCTGTATCTCTTCAGCTAGTGAAGAGAGGTAAATGTCATGTTGTGCCGTGCATAAAGGATTTAAACAGATCATGGATGAATCTTCTATGAACAGTCATAGAATCGGTTGCAGAATAATCGGATTGAAGGTACAATGATTGTATGT
>RZYZ01000496.1 GCA_009930125.1 Clostridia bacterium
GTCGTAGGATTGGTCACCGGGTCCGTTGCCATGAATACGGCACCGAACATGAGTCCTCCGGAAAGAACGTGGAATGCAGGATACCACATGCCTACACCATTGGCCAGCGCGATGACCGCTGTGAAGATGAAGACGGATCCCACATAGACCACTGGAACCTTCCAGTCCAGAACTTTTCTGTAGGCAAGATAGATGCCCACAAGGATGATGAGCAGTGCACTGGTTTCACCAAGTGCGCCTGGATACCAACCCAGCAGAAGGTTTGTCAGTCCGCCGAACTGGTCGAGGAACTGCTCTGTTACCGCCGCATCCTTGATCAGCCATCCGGCATTTGCCATGGAGGAGACTGGGGTTGCGCTGGTTGTGACATCTGCCACAGTGGATCCTACAAGGGAGGAGAATATGACCATTCTACCTACACCGGCAGGATTGAAGATATTGTGACCGAATCCGCCGAACACAAGCTTACCGAAGAAGATTGCAAAAAATGATGCTAATCCTATGGCAAAGAAACTTGTGGAGATCGGAACGGTTAATGTTAGTATGATTGCTGTCACAAGCGGGAAGGAATTCTTGATATGATATCCCACTTTCTTCCTGGTGGCCAGCGCAAACACCGCTTCCGTCACCAGGGCCGAAATGATGGATACAGCCATGAGGCCGACTCCATGAATCACATAATCCATGCCGTATTCCTGGAAATAGAACACCATGGAGAATACGAATACGACCATAAGGCCAACCGCAAGCTCCGCCATGATGCCATGGGTGCTGTGGTCCTTGTCTCGATTGTTCGGAGACACTTTTGTAATAAATTTCATTCTATCTGTCCCCCCTACTTCTGCGTTGCAGCTCTTAGAAGAGCTTTTCCGCGTCTAACGCCTTCAGTAACTTCAATCTTGGAAGGGCACACATAGGTGCACATTCCGCACTCGATACACTGGTCCGCTCTCAGCTTCGCCAGGAGCTTCACATCACCAGATTCTTCAGCATTGTTGATTCTGACTGGAAGGATTCCTGCAGGACAGTGGTCATTGCATCTTCCGCACCTGAGACAGGCAATGGTGTCCACAGGGTCTGGCTTCAGGATGGTGATGGCGTTGGATGCCGTGGTGATGACCATTTCATCTGAAGTGGCGGTTTTTCCCATCAT
>RZYZ01000138.1 GCA_009930125.1 Clostridia bacterium
ATCAATGGGGTAGTAACATAACTGTATTGAAAAGTTATTGGAAAAAGACATGAAAAGCTCGGGCTCCTGGTGAGGAAAACCCGATTTTTTGATGAATTTTAAATTGAAAAAGCAAATGTTTATTCTTACAGAATTGGTGGTGAAGTTAGCAAGAGTTTATTATGACTGCCAATTGTTTTTTTTAATTAGACACTTACCTAGACATCAATGCCACACACTCAACATGATAAATGTATTAAAACAATTTAGCAAAACCTATCCCCCCTAAAAGCCTGATTTTCAGCCACTTTCAGAGGTTTATAAGTCAGCAGTTCTACCGCATCAGTATCACCGTCTCAGGCGGGGTCGAGACCGTAGTAATGTTGGACCACAACATATGGGGTCTGAAATAATTTTACATACTAGATATACGGGTTAGCAGTACAACAGTCTCCACGTGTGGGGTGTTCGGGAACATATCCACAACCTTTGTTTTCACAACTTCATATCCCTGCTCCAGGAGATACTTGAGATCAATGACCAGCGTCTTCGGATTACAGGATACATAGAGAATTTCCTTGGCATTGAAATCTTTCACATATTCCAGCGCCTTCGGATGCACACCGCTTCGAGGCGGATCCAGAATGATCAGCTCAGGACTTCCTTCGAGGGAAGCAATGACATCCTTGACGTCTCCTGCGATGAAATGCACATGGCTTAGTTCATTGATCTGGGCATTTTCATTGGCAGCAGTAACTGCTTCCTCAATGATCTCAACGCCCGTGACCTTATCTGCCAAGTCCGAAACGATCTGACCGATGGTTCCGGTACCGCAGTACAGATCAAAGATCTCATTCTTCTTTTCTCCGATGAAGCTCTTCACCTCACTATAGAGCACTTCAGCCCCTTTTGTATTGGTCTGAAAGAAGGAAAAAGGTGAAATCTTAAAAGTCAGCCCATGAAGCTTCTCGTAGATATAGTCTCTGCCATAGAGAATATTCAGCTTCTCCGGAACCACCGCATCGGAAAGACTGTCGCTTTCCGTATGGAGGATGGAAACCAGCGTGTAATCCAGATCCAGCTGCGTCAAACCATCTCTGTATTCATCCAGATTGAAATCAATCTGGGTGGTGGTCACAAGATTCACCATAATTTCTCTAGTATTCATGCCTCTTCTCAAGATGAAATTTCGAAGGTACCCCTCCTGTCTCATGACACGGTAATAAGGCAGATCCTTTTCCCTGAAATACGCGATGGTATAGTCATGAATCTTTCTGAAGTCCTCATGAATGAGAAGGCAGCGATTGGTATTCACCACGGAATTCTTCATCCCTTTCAGGTGCATACCAAGGTTCAGCTCTCCTCCCTTCACTTCATCGCCGAAGGTGTATTCCATCTTGTTCCGGTATTCATACTGATCCTCATCACCTGTAATGCCTAAGTACTCTCCCATGGAAAGATCATTCTGGATAAAGAGCTTCTTCACTTCCTCTTCCTTGAACGTTCTCTGAAGGGATAAAGGCACCTGCTGACTGATGCACCCTCCGCACTTGCCGTAATGGATGCAGGCTGGCTCCACGGCATAAGGCGCATTTTCGATGATGCCTATATATCTTCCCTTGGCCCGATCCGCTCTCACCTGATGGGCTCTTGCAGAAACTGTCTCTCCAGGAAAAGCGCCTTTGACCTGCACCTTCTTTCCTTCCAGCATGCCAATGCCTGTGGCTGGAAAACTATGATCTTCTATTTTCACTTCTATTACTTCATTTCTCTTCAAAACTCATCAACTCCTTCTAGTATAATAACAGAAATCCCCCTGGAGTTGAATGAATTCTTTCTAAGTCAGTTTCATCTCCCCTGCATCCTCTCCAGTTAAGAAATTTCCACGAAAGGAATTCTGTAGCTTTCTGTAGCTTTCCGCTGAAATCTATACACCCTCTCTCTTCAAATCTTTCAGGCTATGATATAATGGATTTCGTCAATCATGCAGTGGAAGGCTATATTTCCTCACTGTCCTGGCACTGATCTATCATCTTAATTAATAAGAACTGAAAGAGGACGATTATGGATTTTAAACTTATTTTTCTTTGCATCGCCGGATTCATCGGCGCCTTTGTGGATTCCGTGGCCGGTGGCGGAGGCCTTGTGACCATACCAGCCTATCTTCTGGCAGGTATTCCACCCCACTTCACCCTGGGCACCAACAAGTTCGCAGCCACCATGGGTTCCTTCATCTCCACGGCAGGCTACGCCAGAAGCAGCAAGGTGAACTTCAGGCTCATGCGCGCCGCCGTGCCTATGACAGCACTTGGCGCTGTCCTTGGTGTGTATTCCGTCCTTCGGATTCCGCAGGATTTTCTCTACCCTCTGGTCAGCGTGGCCATCCTGGTGGTGGGACTCTACACCTTCTTCAAGAAGGACCTGGGGAAGGTCAACGCCTTCACGGTGATCACGAAGAAGAAAGTGATCTTCGTCTCTCTGGTGGGATTCGCCATGGGCTTCTATGACGGATTCTTCGGACCCGGCACCGGCTCCTTTCTCATCTTCATCTTCATCCGGTTCCTGAAATTTGATTTCACCAACGCATCAGGCAATGCGAAGCTCATCAATTTCACCTCGAACTTCACCTCCCTCATTGCTTTTGCCGTCAACGGCAAGATCGATTACCTTATCGGTGTCCCCATCGCCATCTTCATGGTCCTGGGCTCCATAGTAGGTACCAGACTAGCCATCAAAAACGGCTCCAAGTTCATCAAACCGATCTTTCTCATCATGTCCTTTGTGGTGTTCTTCAAGCTCCTCTATGACATGTTTCTGAAATGACCTGAAAGAGAAAAGCGCTATGCAGCATTCACCTGCACAGCGCTTTTCTCTTTGCCTTATTATACCATTTTCCTTCTCAGTCTTTCTTCTTCCCTGTCTTCTCCATTTCCTTGGAGGTCAGATACCAGGAAAAAGAAGCTTCCTCGATCATGTCTTCTGTTTCCGGTGTTCTGCTGTCATAGAGCTTCACCGTAAAGGCTGCCGCAGCGCCTTTCTTGAACCCTATGCTCTGATCCGCCAGCTCATAGGCCCATTCTCCGAGATAGGGTTCATGTCCCACCACAAAGATGGTCTTCTCCTCCTTCTCCTTGACCACCGACATGAGAAAGCTGTCAAAGTCACCTTCTCCGATGAAGTCATGGTAGAGGATCTTCTCGCTGCCGATGGCATTGCCCAGAATCTCCGCTGTCTCTCTGGCCCGGCGAAGGGGACTGGACCAGATCTCCACCTGGTCTTTGAACATGATGGAATCCTTCAGGTAAGGCAACCTTTTTTTCAGTTTTTCCTTTCCCTCTTTCGTGAGTTTTCTGTTAAAGTCCGTTCCGTCATCTGCTCTGTTTTCCGCAATACCGTGTCTCAAAAGTATAATCTCAAGATTCAATCTGAAAACCTCCTTCTGTGTGCTGCGTAGTGGAAAGCGGCAGAGCCTGTCCAGAAAGTCAAGCCCCGCCGCTGATGATTATTTCTTCTTTATTTCTTTGCGCCTTCCCAGTCTTTCAGGAACTTTTCGATGCCCTGGTCTGTGAGAGGGTGCTTCAGGGAATCCATGAGCACCTTGTATGGGATGGTTGCGATATCCGCACCCGCCATGGCTGCCTGAGTCAGATGGTTTCTGTTTCGGATGGATGCTACGATGACTTCGGCACGTACTCCGTAGGATTTGAAGATATACATGATCTCTTCAATGAGCTCCATGCCTTCTGCTCCGATGTCATCCAGTCTTCCTACAAAGGGAGACACAAAAGCCGCTCCGGCTTTGGCTGCCGCCAGGGCCTGGGTCGCAGAAAAGACCAGGGTCACGTTGACTTTGATGCCTTTTGCGGAGAGCATGGATGTGGCTTTCAGTCCTTCCGCCGTCATAGGCACTTTGATGACGATGTTCTCGTGAATCTTCACCAGCTCATCCGCTTCCTTCACCATGTCTTCCGCATCCAGTGAAACCACTTCCGCGCTGATGGGTCCATCCACGATTTCCGTGATCTCCCTGATGACCTCTTCAAAGACTCTGCCCTCTTTGGCGATGAGGGAAGGATTGGTGGTTACACCGTCGATGATGCCCAGTTCCGCCGCTTTTCTGATTTCTTCCACGTTGGCTGTGTCGATAAAATACTTCATAAATCTCTTCCTCCTGATTTCCTTTTATTCTTATAGTTGATACTATATGCATACTTTGATTATATCATATACTTCCAGAGACTACTCTATTGTTAACTATTTTCCATTCGAATCCTAGAGCATCCGATGAAGGTCGTAGATGGCTCGAAGCTTTTCCACTTCCTCTGCCCGTACCCCATTTGATGTGCTGCCGCCGCGAACGGCTGTGCCCACATGAATGTCATAGTCCTTTGTTCTTCCCCTTTCCCCTTCCAGCGCGAAATCCATATGGTTTCGGATCGCCTGAAGATTCTCCTTGGTGATGCCACTGGCAAGAATCAGGGTGATGTCCTCGGTTTCTTCTATGAGCTTTCGGATCATCTCCAGATTGGCCTCCGCCTTCCCCGGGCCTCCCGAAGTCAGAATATGGGTGATTCTCTTGTTGGTCTCCAGAAGATTCATTGCCGCCAGAAGGTCACTGCTCTCATCAATGGCACGATGAAACGTGGCTGTGAGGTTTGTATCCTCCAGTATATAATCCAGCGCTTCCATATTGGGCAGACCTTCATAATCCAGAACTCCCAGCACCACATGCTTCACCCCAAGCTCATTGAAGATGCGCGCATCCTCTCTCATGACTTCCAGGTCTTCTCTTGAATACTCGAAGGAAGCGCTGTGAGGCCTGATCATCACATTCACCGGGATGGATACCTGAATGATCACCTGCTTCACCAGCCCGTAGCTGGGTGTAAGTCCACCTTCCGACAAGGACGAAATCAGTTCAATCCGATCTCCTCCGTTTTTTTCAATGGCCAGTGCGTCCGTGAGGGTCTCCGCTATGATTTCCAGCATGGTTTAAACCTCCTTTCTGGTCGTTTCTTTCTGTACACTACTCCATTTAGTATAACGCAGATTTGTTAAGGAGACCCCATCTTGTGGTAAACAATCTGTGTACAAGGGCGATTCCTTGAAATAGGGCCAGATTCAACCATTGCCTCTCTTCAGCCTTCCTTTGGGATAAATAGAATGGATTCTCCTGCTCAGAACGCTTTTCTCTTCCATTTTCTATCTCCCCTGTTTTTTCAGTTTTCTGCCAATCAGGGTACAATAAAGATATAGAAGTATCCTTTATAGGATTCCCTCGCTGCTGTAATAGATTTCTTACGCTAGGAGGTAAAATCATGAGAAACAGATTTTCAAACAAAGGCATGGCCCCTTTTGAAGAATTCATGACGGGACTGAACTGGGATTTCCCCAATGTTCCTGACAGAAAGTTGTTCCATGTGGATGTGAAGGAAACGGAACGAGGCTTTGTACTGTATGCAGACCTTCCAGGATACGACAAGGACGACATCAGAGTGGAGTATCACAACAAGAACCTCACCATCACCGCCCATCGAGACACCATCATTGAAACGGAGTCCGACAAGTTCATCATGAATGAGCGAACCACCGGTGAAGTATATCGCAGCTTCTACATTGATGACATCGACGAGGACAAGGTGGAAGTGCACTATGAAGGAGGCGTACTCACCATCGACCTGCCTAAGAGCGGTGGGGACGGCGGCGCCAAAAAGCGGTTTGAAGTGAAA
>RZYZ01000497.1 GCA_009930125.1 Clostridia bacterium
TTGAATTTCATAATTGCCTCCTAAAAATTTTCAATATATGTTTCTTCCTGAATCAGTTCCACATCAAAACTGTTCAGGATAAAATCCGCTACTTTTCTCATGGTGGCTTCAACCAGACTTCTGTCATTGGATATGAAGGCCACTCCTATGACGATGCTTTTGTTATGGTCCAGATCCTCCGTTTCCGATATGGACACATTGAATCTGCTTTTCACTTTTGCCTTCAGGCTGTTCACGATACTTCTTTTCTCTTTCAGAGAATGCACATAGCTTACACGGAACGTAAGCTTAGCTGTCCCTACGTAGGTCATCGATGAGCACCACCCTTGCAGGAGCAGCTTCCGCTCCACTGATTTTCAGAGGAAATGCGCATAAAGTGTATCTTCGCCCTGTCACGTGGGTCAGGTTCAGGTTCTCCAGTATGATTATACCACTATTCAGAAGCATTTTATGCACTGTATAAGGCGCATGTTCTTCGATGGAATCATATACCGTTCCCACCACCTTAATGCCACCATTAATAAGCGCTTGTGCCCTTTCTTCCGTCAGATACCCTTCTTTATAGAGCACCCTTTCCGTTCCTTCAGGAAGGAAATCATCGGTATTTTCAGCCACATATACTGTCCCATATAAAAGGTTCAGATCCACATCATCCTGGGTCCCTCCATTTTCAATGAAATGACTGGGAAAGTCCATGTGCGTTGAAGCGTGAGTGTTCATCTGAATACTGCGCACCGCATAGCCATCCTCGGAAATACTGGCTACTTCCTGTATGCTCACTTCCGGGTCTCCCGGGTATACCGGCATACCATTCTCGAGGGTTTTAGAAATGTCTATGACTTTTCCTTCTGCCTTCTGAAAAGCGCTCTCAGAAGTTTCATGGTCTTTTCGATAGGCTGATTTCACTCCGGCTGCTCGATGCATTGGTCCATCCAATGCAAGAAAGCTTCTGTTTCTTGCAGCATAGTAGATGAAGTAGATGGATCCCACCACGTACAGAAGAACCAGTACTCCTCCAAGAACCTGCAGCGGAGTACCAAGGGGATCTGCATCTCCGATGAGAAGCGGCATGGAGAATGCAATGAGATTGTTCACCATATGCCCTGCCATCACAAGGATCAGGCTTCCTGTCCGGTGATAGATGAAGCAGAG
>RZYZ01000498.1 GCA_009930125.1 Clostridia bacterium
GTCTTTCTATTCTTCCCTCTTCTCAAATCTCACCCATTCACTCTCAATGAGTACCACCACATACTCCTTCCCATCACTGATTCTTGCATAAACAGCATCCTCTACAGGAAAGTTGATTTCCCCCTCCTTCTTCGGCAGTTCTCTATGGTCCGTAACACCTGTGACTTTCTTAATGGCTTCTTCTGTAGGTTCAATGGGCATTTCCATTCCTGTAGTGTAATAGAGCTCCCCTTCCACAAAGATGGCTGGCTGCATTGTGTTTGGCGTTTCTGGTAGAGGTTCGGATGAAGCGCTGCAGCCTGTAAAAAGAAACAGTCCGATCATCAGAATACCTATTGATAATTTTCTCATTCTCTTTCCCTCCAGATTCCTATACTCTTTCTTTGTTCCTCTAACCCTTGATTCTCTGATTCCATCATAAGTGAAAATCAGAGAATAAACATGACAAATCTACTTCAAATAGTAAATAACTATACTATATATTATAATAGAAGAGATGCTGCATTTTAAATCTTGATCCCTGAATATATGTATTTCTAATACATTCAGAGCAGGTTTAAAGCCGGATTCAAGAAAATACAGGGTTATTTCACTGAATTTCTTATAAAGAGTTGACTATGAAGGAACTTGATAGTCTAGAATGAAGTCAAAAGCAGCGAAAGGATATGCATATATGAAGATCAAAGAGATTGAAATGAAGTCCGGCATTGACCGGGCAACCATTTATTATTATGAAAAGGAAAAACTTCTCCTTCCACACCGTACTGAAAATGGATACAGAGAATATGGAGAGGAAGACCTTATAACGCTACAAAGAATCAAGCTACTGCGCAGCCTTCATCTTCCACTAGATGAAATCCGCTCCCTGATGAAGGGAAACAGCAGCCTTCGAGACACCCTTTCTAAGCAGATCGGGCAGCTGAAGAAGGAAGAGGAAGACATCTCCTACGCGGAAGAACTATGCAGAACCATCTATAAGGAGACGCCGCATTTCAGTGACCTGGATGCAGAGAAATACCTGAAGCAGATTGATGCCCTTTCCGAAGAAAAGGGAGGACGTTATTTCAAGGTACAGGATGAGCTTCCGATGGTGTTTGATCCAAGGATCCGTTTTGCAGCAAGAATCATTGATCTGTTTCTCTATGGCCTC
>RZYZ01000499.1 GCA_009930125.1 Clostridia bacterium
GATATGCTGAGTAAGAATGCAAGAGATATGATCCTGAAAACGACAGTGGCCATCACAGTGGGACTGGCTTCCGTAACAGGAGTGAATCCTGAATTTTGGAGTTCAAAAGTATAGAACCACTGATATCACTAGCTTTAATGTGATTTCAGTGGTTCTTTTTTGTACACTTATCTTAAATTCTTCGTCAGATCCAGTTTGGTGGTGCTTCGGAACTGTGTGAGCGTCATGTTCTTTTTCAAGGTGGACATCCCAAGAAGATTGCTGAGTTCCAGGTAGGTTTGATTGACTCTTGTTGGGGTCACGATGACTTTGGGATAATCGCCCTGGACGAGAACCAGCGGTTCTCGGATGGCATCCATCAGCTTCGCTGCTGACACGGCTTCATGTCCGCTTTCCACCAGAAGATGCTGAGTATAACGCATCATGCTGAGAGCAAGAAAGCACAGGACGAAATGTCCTCGGATGTGCTCGTCTTTCCATACACGGACCGGTCGGGCCTTGATGTCGCTCTTCAATACACGGAAACTTTCCTCTATCTTCCATAATCCGCGATAGATGCCAGTGACATCTTCTGTGCTGAGTTCGAGATTATTTGTGATGACCGCATAGTAGCCATCATAGCGCTCAGCTTCCCGGATCTTCTCTTCACTCAGTTTCCAGTTTTCCGTCTCCAGTTCCATTTCCAGAAACTGGTTGACGCCTCGCTTCACCGAAGCCTTCAGCTGATAGGGATGTTCAAGCTTCTTGTTCAGCCGCTCCAGCATTCGTTCCCGGTCAGCTCTGTCCTTGGCTGCTCTCTTTGAAATCCAGGTCAAATGGACTTTTACTGGAACCTTTTTGAGATCATATTTTCGTGGCCTGCCACGCTTCTTCTGGTTTTCTTTGACAGCAACAGGGACCTTGATCTTCAGTTCCTGTTTCAGAAATTTCGCCTTGGTCAGAATCTCCCCGGTCTCCTTATCCACTGTCGTGGTCCATCCCTTCTCTTCCCACACCATATTCTTGAACTCCTGAGAGGACCTCTTCAAGGTGTAGCTGATGACGAAGTCGTGCCCGTTGTTGTAGAGATACTCCAGATTGGCGCCTCCGTTGAGCCCTCTATCTGCGACCACGGTGATTTTCTCCATGTGGTAGAGTTCCTTGAGACGG
>RZYZ01000500.1 GCA_009930125.1 Clostridia bacterium
ATTCTTACATTACTGCTCAAAAGAAATAAGTAATTGACATAGATGATGGACTTGAAGTATTCAGAGGTCTGAGGCGTAAAGCTTCAGATCTTTTTATTTTGAGAATTCAACAAAGCTTCTGCATGTCCTGCATGGTTTTCCTGTTGCCTGCTGATTACATGAAAGGACATGAGGGATCTGCTGCTGTCCTGGAATCTCAGAAGAAATATGCATGAACTTCTTCGGGTGAATCTTCCTGAGGATCGCTCGATATAGCATAAATGAAACAGAAGTGGCTGAAGATTTGGTCTGAATCTTCAGGGAATTGCTTCTGGAGTGAATGCAATATGAATGAATGGTAAACTGCTCTGGCCTGGATCGGAGAAATTAATTTTTAAATATTGTTAGATGATTCTATGATTTTCTTAATAATTCTTTTGTATAATAGGATGGTAAACAATGAAGAAAGGGGATAACCCATTGAAAAATATTGCGATTATCGGAGCTTCCGGCTCCATCGGAACTCAGACATTAGAAGTTCTTCGTAGTGAGAACGAACTCCTTCTGACAGGGGTTTCTGTGCATTCGAATCTGGACAAACTGAAAGAAATCATTGTGGAGTTCAATCCAAGAGCGGTGGCGGTCACTGATGAAAGAAAGTATGAAGAAGCCATAGAGCTCATGAAGGCACTTCAATTCGCAGGAGAACTTTCCTTCGGCATGGAAGGGCTCATTCGCATTGCGACTTTATCTGAAGTCGATACGGTGGTCACATCTCTTGTGGGCATGGTCGGACTGAAACCCACGATAGAAGCGATCAAAGCGGGAAAGAACATCGCTCTTGCCAACAAGGAAACACTTGTGGCTGCCGGAGAGATTGTGATGCAGCTGGCCAGGGAGCATCAGGTGAAGATCCTGCCTGTGGACTCGGAGCATTCCGCCATATTCCAGAGCCTGCAGGGCAGCAGCAAGGAAGAAGTCAGCAAAATCATTCTGACCGCTTCAGGAGGACCCTTCAGAGGGAAAGACAGATCATTTCTGAAGACGGTGACGAAGGAAATGGCATTGAAGCATCCCAACTGGGTCATGGGCGCGAAAATCACCATCGATTCATCCACCATGATGAACAAAGGGCTGGAGGTCATTGAAGCCAGATGGCTCTTTG
>RZYZ01000501.1 GCA_009930125.1 Clostridia bacterium
CATCATGCCCAGAATCACAGCTTCCGTCAGCTGGCCCGTGACGAACTTCTGGAAGATGTCACTGACAAGAACAGAGACGCCCAGAAACTGGTCCACTCTTTTCTCAGGCAGGTAGGCATAAAGAATCCGCCTGACCTGTCTGCCCAGGTTCTCCTTGTCAAAGAGAATGTAGATGGCAAAGATGAGTCCCAGAAGGATATTCATGGCACCCGAGAACAGCCTTGTCGCTATACTTACGGTGAAATCCGCCAGGTTGTTCCCTCCCACCATGATGATGTCCATGAGGGTTTCTCCGATGTTCTCCAGGGAGAAGTCTATATTGTTCAGATAGTCCTGGAACATGGGGAAGCTTACAAGGACTCCTTCCAGCCACGCTCTGGCATCCTCGAAGAATCCGGGTAGCATTTTCCCGATGTTTTCGAAGGTCCTGGCCATCTCAGGAATGACGATGAGTAGCACCAGTGCCAGAATCAGGACCAGTGTCAATAGGGCTACCACGATGCTGAGTGCTCTTTTCAGTTTCTTCTTTTCAATCTTCGCAAAGAGCCTTTCCAGCTGCTTCACATAGATATTCAGCACAAAGGCCAGAGAAGCGCCGATAAACAGTGGAATCATCGGTTTCAGAATGGTGCTGAAGACGCCCAGAATAAATGGTATGTGTTTCAGCGCCCACGCAAACAGAATTGCGGAAAAAATAATAGTTATCAGGCTTTTTACGGTTTTCTTATCTAAGATCGTGCTCACCTCTTTCTGCAGGGATCTCTTCAGGATCTTCCTGTCACATTTCACTCAATAATTTCTATACTGCTTATTATAACGCAGTTCCAGAAAGAATGACATGAAGAAATGCTGAATTCTTCTGACGCTTCTCTATATTTTCCATAGTGAAAGCGGATAGACCTGCTATCCGCTTTTCTGAGTCAGGATTCTATACTGAATTCTCCCACTTCCGGCGTTGCATTGAACTGCCAGTGGACGCCATAGGGATCGGTGATGCTGCCATAGATGGGGCTCCACTCCGTTTCCTGAAGATCCATCTCCACGGTGCCCTTCTCCTTCATGCGATAGAAATACTTCGTGACGGTTTCCACATCCTTGCAGATGACGGTGAGGTTCATATTGTTGCCCACCTTGTACTCCATCC
>RZYZ01000502.1 GCA_009930125.1 Clostridia bacterium
GAATGAATGAAGGTGATGGAAAACACATCCCCTTCTTCCACGTCAAAGGATCCATAGATTTCTCCGGTGTCCTGGTCTCTGATCAGAAGCTCCTTCTCCTTCAGTGAAAAAAGAAGAATGCCTCCCAGAAGCAGAAGCGCTCCCAGGAGATAGACTTTCTTTCTCATCTTATTTCAGCGCTCCCGCTTCTTTGAAGTATTTTTCTGCGCCCTTGTGGAATGGGATGGAGATGCCAGCCACCGCATAGGCTTCACTGAGCTCTTTTCCCTTGGCATGAGCTGAAGTGATTTCATCCTTGTTCTCGAACAGGGCCTTGGTCATGGCGTAGACCGTATCCTCATCCAGATCGTTGCTTACGATGAAGGTCGCTTTCACTGCCAGCGTGGTCACATCCTCCTCCACACCTGTATAGGTTCCCCCTGGGATATCATAGACGGTGTAGAATGGGTAGCTTTCCATCAGCATCTTGGCCACTTCATCATCTATATCCAGAATCGTGATGTCTTTGCTGGTCACAAGATCCATGATGGCATTGGTAGGTGCACCCGCAGTGGCGAAGAACGCATCGATCTTGCCGTCCTTATAGGCATCTGCGGAAGCTGAGAAGCTCAGGTTCTGCTTGTTGATGTCCTCAAAAGTGATGCCGTAGGCTTCCAGAATCTGCTTGGCATTGAACTCGACACCGCTTCCCGCATCCCCAACAGAAACACTCTTTCCCTTGAGGTCCGCTATGGATGTGATGCCAGATGAAGGGTTTGCGACAATCTGAACCACTTCCGCATACACGGCTGCCATGGCGGAGAATCCTGTAACGGCTCCATCCTCCATGAACAGATCCGTGCCGTTGTATGCATAATCCATGACATCATTCTGCACAATGGCCATATCCACCTCACCTGCATCGATGAGCTGAATATTCGCTTTCGATGCGCCGGTGGACTGGATGTTGAATGAGATGTCTTCCTTTCCTCCAATGATCTGACCTACAGCTGTTCCATAGGAATAGTAGGTTCCCGTGTTCCCTCCCGTCGCCAGCTTCACCACTGTCCCTTTGCTGCCGCACGCTGCCAGAACGGTTGTACTTGCCAGAATCAGTCCCAGTATTTTTATGAATCCTTTTTTCATCGTATTGCCTCCCGCTTT
>RZYZ01000503.1 GCA_009930125.1 Clostridia bacterium
CACATCGCCTTCCATATCAATATCAACGACATCGCCACCACAGGGGCACGCCCCCTGGGGATCATGGTGACCATTCTTGCGCCCAAGGAGGCTTCCCTCGTCGACATCGAGAAAGTCATGAGAGACATCTCCAGGGAAGCAAAGGAAAATGATGTGATGATTCTCGGCGGGCATACAGAGGTGACGGATGCGGTGAACCGCATGATTGTATCGGTGACGGCCATCGGCACCATGGACCACGGAGAAGAAGTGGTGTGGACCGGTGGGGCAAAAGCAGGGGACAAGATCATCGTGACCAAGGCTCTGGGGCTGGAAGGTACTTCCATCCTGGTCAGTGACTTCTGGGATAAATCAAGAGAAGTGCTCAGCGAGGGGGAAATGAAGGAAGCCAAAGGCTTTTCGAAGGAGCTCTCTGTACTGAAGGAAGGAAGGCTTCTGAGAAATCTCGCTTCCTCCATGCACGACATCACCGAAGGCGGTGTTCTTGGCGCACTGTGGGAAGTGAAGGAAGCATCCGGAAAAGGATTCCGGGTATATGAGGACAGGCTTCCTTTGAGAGCTGTGACAAGGAAGCTCTGCGATGCCTTTTCACTGGACCCTCTGAAGCTGATTTCCTCCGGCAGCATGCTGCTCACCGTGGAGAAGGAAGAGGAGGCTCTTGCGCTCCTGAAGAAGCACGGCATCGAAGCCCATGTCATCGGAGAAGTACTGGAAGAGGGCAGCATGCTGGTGAAAGTGGGCGAAGAAATCCATGTGGAAGCGCCGGCGAGAGACGAAATATACAAACTGTACGACAACTAGACTGTAAGAGGAGATTTATATGAGAATAGATGGAAGAAATCAGGATGAACTGAGAAAGCTGAAGATAACGAGAGGATTCACGAAATACTCCAAGGGGTCCGTACTCATCGAGATGGGTGACACCAAGGTGATCTGCACAGCCACGGTGGAGGAGAAGGTGCCTCCCTTTCTGAAAGGTACAGGAAAAGGCTGGGTCACGGCGGAATATGCCATGCTGCCCAGTTCCACCCAGACCAGAAAGAACAGGGACATCTCAAGACTCAGGCTGGATGGACGAAGCACCGAAATTCAGCGCCTCATCGGCAGAAGTCTGCGCTCGGTGATGAATCTGGATGTCTTGGG
>RZYZ01000139.1 GCA_009930125.1 Clostridia bacterium
TACGGAGAGGAGCCTGAGGATATATGAGATTCAGTCAGCTTAAGAATCGTCTGGAAAATGACTACGGTCTGGTATTTCTGGACGCACGGATCCGAGAAGAAGATGAGATTGAAGAAATAGCACTTCTGGAAGCAGGGGCAGAAGCTCGAGAAAAGGTGCTTTATGTTGCACCTTCGGATACTTTTTTCTCCTGGCAGAAAAGCAGAGAAGGAAAATTGCCAGAGAAAAGGAATTTGCTTCTCGGGCTGAAAAAGGGAAGAGAAGATGAGGATGACTTCTCACCATGCAGAGGTGAGTTTCAAAGTACAGGGAACATTCTAAGCTATGCAGCCGTCAGAGAAATGGAGATTCTGAAAACTCTTCAGGCCGCAAATAACATTCTGCATGAGGAAAAAAGAACCGGAACGGAAATGGCTGAGCTCATGGCACTGACCATGAAAGCCAATGATCTGAAGGAGATGATTGCTTCTGTTTCGGTGAAACTGGAAAATCCAATTATCCTTATTGATTCAGGATTCAAGATTCTGGATGTGGCTTCAGCGGATTCCATTGATGATCCCATCTGGATGAAGAATCTGGAAAGAGGATACTGTTCCTATGAATTTATAAGAGAAGTGCAGAAACTAGAGGAAAAGGGACCCTTTCCCAGCAATTCCACCGCCTTTGAAGTGATCTGCCGGTTTTCTCTCTACCGGAAATTGTGCAGTAAGATTTTCTGGAAAAATCATCTGGTAGGATATGTGATTCTACTGGAAAAGAACAAAGCGAAAGAAGCCCTGGCAGAAGCGTTTCTTCCCTATCTTGGCAGTGCTGTCTGTGAAATGCTCCAACGCTCGGAAAAGTACAGAGGGATTTTTGGTTCTCAGAGAGAAAACCTGCTCTATGAACTTCTTCATGGTGGAGAGGAGGAGCTGATTCGTATACGCATGAAAAACAGCAGGATGGATTTTCCGGAAAAGGTGGCGTGCCTTGTGGTTCGACCCAATGAATACCTAAACAGTATTCATGCAGCTGAATTCCTCAAGGAACAGATCCTGCGGATACTGCCAGATTCATCCTATCTGAAAGAGAAGAATCAGATGGTATTTATTGTGCGCATCCAGAAAGATGGAAAGTTGAAAGCAGAAGAGGAGAAGAGGCTTCTTTCTCTATTTCATAAGGGTGTGGAGCACATGGGAATCAGTAGACCCTGTGAGAATATCATGAACCTGAAGGAGGTCTACAGGCAATGCATAAAGCTCTACAGAATCAGAGAGAGACTGCGTGTAGAGGATGAAATCATGTATTTTGAAAAGTACAGCTTCTATGTCATGATCAGTGAAATGAAAGAAAGAGAGCTCTTTCAGTTTTCTCATCCTGCATTAAGAACGCTTAGAGAGCATGATCAGGCACATAACAGTGAACTTTATGAGACGCTTTGCGTATTCACACGATGCCGTGGCCATATGACCAAAGCGGCAGAAATACTCTCTATTCACAGAAACAGTCTTTCATACAGAATCAGTCAGATTCTTGATCTCACCGGCCTTGATCTTCAGGATGATGAAGAGATCTTCCGGCTCATCTGCGGATTCAAACTGGAACAGTATCTCCGGGTTTCAGGAACAGTATAATGAAATCTCAAAGCACAATAAAACCCACTCATGTCGAGTGGGTTTTTATTAATATGAGTTTAGCTATGGGAGCTATGCACTCATGGGGAGCGATTTTTCTTTCATCCTCTCTCTGAAGAGAAGATAGAACAGGAGTGTACCCATCAGGTAGAAGACGATGGTCAAGGCATAAGGAGCATTATAGCTGATGCGCTCCATCATGCCGCCACCTACGTAAATGCCTAAGGCACGGGCGATGTTGTTGACCATGACGCGCATGGCGCTCATGAAGGGCCTCTGCTGTTCTTCCACAATATCCATGGCGATGTTTCTTATGAGGGGCTGTCCCATGTTCATGAGAGAGCTTCGAAGAAAGAAGGCGATGGCCACGATGACGACTCCTTGGGGGAACCCGATGGCGATGAGCAGTGGAATGCTTAAGATCTGTGTCATGACGATGGTTTTATAGTTACCGATCTTTCTGCTTAAGTAAGGGACGCTGAGTCCACCGAAAACGGTGCCCAGCTGAGCAAAGCTCAGAATCAGTCCCACAAGACTTTCCGTGGTTTCCAGCATGTACTTCAGATAGACGCCGAAGAAGGGAACCACAAGTCCGGCGCCGAGGCCGATGAATCCTGTATAGGTAAGAAAGACGATGTTCTGCTTCGTGAAGAAGGAGTGGATCTCTTTCAGGCTTAGCTGCTTGTCTCTCTTGGCCGGTCTGGGCTTTAAAAGACTCAAGGGAATGATGGCCACAAGGCTCAGAATGCTCACGGCAATGAGCGCATAGCGTATGGCGATGGCATCCGTTGCGACTCTGGTGGAAAAGATGTCCGCCAGAAACCCTGTGAGTAGAGACCCCGACATGAATGCCGCATTTCTGGTGGCAAAGGTGAGGCTGAAGGCATGGACTCTTTCTTCTCCATCGGTCTGATTGAAGATGAAGGGAGATTCCACCGTCAGCATGGCCGCCTGCCCGAATCCGAAAAGCACCGAAATGATTTCCATAAGCCGTATGTTTTCCACCATGACGATGAGAATGCTTGTGATGCCTACGGTGAAAAGACTCAGAATCAGTGTTCTTTTATGGCCGAGTTTGCCTGCGATGAAAGCGATGAGGAAGGTGAAGATCCCGACGGATAGTCTCCTCAGGGACAATATGCTGCCCACGACGCTTTCAGGATAGCCGATTTCCTTGATGTAGATGCCGAAGAATCCGTTGAAGGATGCGGAGGTCAGTCCATAAAGGAAAACGATCAGTATGAATTTTTTTATAACCGGGTTTAATTTTCTGTAACTCATAATCTTATTGTAAAGCTTACAACCACTGTTTACAATTTCATCCAATACAACAATTTGGAAAATCGATACAAAATCTGAAGAAACGGGATCTCGAGAAGAGCGTTTCTGAAGAGCGTGAACAGGATATGACGAAATAATAAAGTGATTTACAAAATGTATATACTATGTTATCTTTGTATCTTTGAAATTGATGATAAAATAGTAGTATAGTATGAAAATTAAATCTGAAAGGAGAATAAAATCAATGAAAAGACTGGAAAACAAGGTGGCGCTGATCACAGGAGCGGGTTCCGGAATGGGGAGAGCCCAGGCGGTGCTTTTTGCAGAGGAAGGCGCCAGCATCATTGCTGCAGACATCAATATGGATGGGCTGAAGAAAACCGTGGAAGACATCGAGAAAAAGGGTGGCAGCGCCTTTGCTGTTGAAATCGACGTATCGGATAAGAGCAGTGTGGAGGAAGGTGTCAGGAAGGGACTGGAGAAATACGGAAAGATTGATATACTAAGCAATACGGCAGGGATCCTGGATGATTACAAACCGACCCTGGATACACCGGAAGAGCTCTGGGACAAAATCATGTCCGTGAACCTCAAAGGGGTGTATTTCATGACCAATGCGGTACTGCCTCAGATGATCGAAAGAGAAGAAGGAACCATCGTGAATATCGCATCCATAGCCGCCTTTGTGGCAGGTGGAGGCGGAGCAGCCTATACATCAGCCAAGCATGCCATTGCAGGCTACACGAAGCAGCTTTCCTTTGATTACGGCAAGAAGGGCATCAGGGTCAATGCCATTGCACCGGGTGCCGTCGAAACCGGTATGACCAAGGAAATCTTTGAAGAAGGATCAGCAGACGTCATGGACGCAGTGAAATCCGTCCCTGCAGGAAGATATGGACAGCCGGAGGAAATTGCCCGTGTGGCACTGTTTCTTGTGAGTGAGGAATCCTCCTTCATGCATGGCGCCATCGTTCCAGTGGATGGCGGATGGATCGTGAAATAAAGGAGCGGTCTACTGAACGGATCAGCATGCTGAAACGAATCTGATTGAATGAAAGGAAGAACGGTGAAAGCTGTTCTTCTTTTTTATGTCGTTTTATTTGATAGAATAGAAGAAAGAAGAAATGCAGGAATGAGGGGGAAGATAAGCATGGCCATAGAGAATGTGAAGCGATATTTCAGAAAGCTGGGGCTGGATGATCAGGTGATGGAGTTTCCTGTCTCCAGTGCCACGGTGGAGCTGGCGGCAGAAGCTGCAGGAGTCATTCCCGGCAGGATCGCGAAGACCCTTTCCTTTTATGGAGAGGAGGGAGCGCTCCTGCTTGTGACGGCTGGGGATGCCAAGGTGGACAGCAGAAAATTCAAAGAGTGGTTTAAACGAAAAGCGAAGATGGTCCGGGCAGAGGATGTGGAAACGCTCACTGGTCATCCTGTAGGCGGCGTGTGCCCTTTTGTGGTGCCCGAAAATGCATCGGTGTATCTGGACCGTTCTCTTGAAAGATATGAAAGTGTCTTTCCGGCCTGCGGAAGTGACAACAGCGCCATTGAGCTGACCCCGGAGGAACTTTTCAGATATGCGAAAGCCAGGGAATGGGTGGACGTGTGTAAGCACTGGGAAGAATGACGGGCAGAATCCTGTCTTTTTGCTGAATATCCATATATTTTTGGTAATCAGTGTGGGGCAATGAAAGAATGTACGGTATAATGAAATATAGAAAAGGAATTGTTAATTTTATTGGGGGCGTTATGAATGACGAATGAATTGACTGGAAAGGAAGTTGAGACAGTTCGAGATATAGACTATTTAAAGCTTTTGGCAAGACAGTATCCTACCATCAGTGATGCGACGACGGAAATCATCAATCTTCAGGCGATCCTGGATCTGCCCAAGGGCACCGAGCATTACATCTCGGATGTACACGGAGAATTCGAGTCTTTTCGCCATGTGCTGAAGAACGCGTCAGGGGTCATCCGAAACAAGATCAACGATCTTTACGGAAATACCTTGAGAGAATCAGAAAAGAGGGCTCTGGCCACACTGATCTATTATCCTGCGGAGAAGCTCGATATGCTGGACATCAATGAGAGAGAGATCGACGACTGGTACAGGATTCATCTTTTCCGGCTCATCGAAGTCTGCAAGAGAGTATCTTCCAAATACACCAGGTCCAAGGTGAGAAAAGCCTTCCCGAAGGAGTTCGCCTATATCCTGGATGAACTGCTCAATGAGAACGAAGATCGAATCAACAAGTATGATTATTACAACAAGATCATTGAGACCATCATCGATCTGGATCGCGCAAGGGCCTTCATCATCGCTATATCCAACCTCATACAGCGGTTTGCTGTGGATCGGCTGCATATCATCGGAGACATCTACGACAGAGGCCCTGGAGCGGATATCATCATGGACATGCTGAAGGAGTATCATTCTCTGGACATCCAGTGGGGAAATCACGATATGATCTGGATGGGCGCCTGTGCAGGCAGTGAAGCGCTCATCGCAAGTGTGGTGCGAATCACAGCCCGATACAATCATCTGGAGCTTCTGGAAGACCGCTACGGCATCAATCTTCTTCCCCTGGCCACCTTCGCCATGGAAAACTACGGAAGCGAAGAGCTTTCGAAGTTCATGCCTAAAGGGGTGGAAGTCACCGAGAAGAACCAGAAGGAACTGGAACTCATCGCCAAGATCCACAAGGCGATTTTTCTCATCCAGATGAAGGTGGAAGCGGAGATCATCTACAGACATCCG
>RZYZ01000504.1 GCA_009930125.1 Clostridia bacterium
TAAGCCTGGCTGATATTGGCCACAAAAGGCCTTATAAGCTCCGATGTCCGCTCATGAATCTTATCCAGCGTATTCCCTTCCGGCGCCACTATGACGCTTACACGGTCTCCCACCATGGGTGTGATGTTATTCTTTCTGAAAATTCCTCTGGCCTTGCATTCCAGAACGCCTTCACTGGTTCTCACATAATAGAACCCGGCAATCCCTTTGATAATTATACCTTCCATTGCATCATTCCTTTCATTTCTTGCTATTTCTTATCCCCATTATAAACCATTTCCTCAGAATTGTTTCAAGAAAAGTTGATTTTGCGCGCGAAAAACCAGTGACAGGGGAAGATTCCCTTATCACTGGCTGCTGATTTTCTTATGGTGCCGGTGTTTCAACCGGTTCTTCAGGCTGCTCTGGTTCCGGTTCTGGTTCTGGCTCCGGTTCACCTAAGATACTCACTACTGAACCATACCCCACAGTGCTGCCACTGGATGGTGATACATCCACGACGATATCCCCGTTCTGTGTTCCATCCACCAGTTCAGGCTTCAGATTGAGTCCTCTGAGGATGTTCGCGACTTCACCTGCCGTCTTTCCGATGAGGTTGGATGGTACGGTCACTTCCGTGTACTCATAGACCGTCACGTTGATCTTTGTTCCTTCTTTCACTTCAGTGTCTTTCGGAATGCTTTGCTCAACAACTCTACCACTCTGCTCTTCATTTCCTGTGGGCTGCTTCGTCACAGTACCGATCGTCAGTCCTACCGCTTCCAGAAGTGCCTGCGCTTCTCTTTCTGTCTTTCCGATGAGTTCAGGAACAAGCGAAATCACGATTTCCGGTCCTTTTGAAACAAGAACATTCACAGCACTTCCCTTAGGCATGGACATATTGACCATAGGGTCCTGGCTGATGATTTCACCTTTTGGAACCGTATCGCTGTATTCTTCATTTACAGTACCGAGAATGAATCCGTTGTTACCCAGTACGATTTCCGCACCTTCCACTGTGCTGCCTGTAATATCAGGTACAAACAGTTTCTCTTCCCCAGCGCTGAGAATCACTGAAATAGAAACACCCTTTTTCACCATGGTGTCCTTTTCAGGGATGCTTCTTAAAACAGTATCCACGGGCTGATCGGACGTTTCA
>RZYZ01000140.1 GCA_009930125.1 Clostridia bacterium
GGCATCTTCTTCTGCGAATTTGATGGCCCTCGTGATCGAACCGTTACGGTTCATATCATGGGAGAATAGCATTATAATTATGAAACCGAAGGGAAATCCCTTCGGTTTTTCTCTGGACAAAGTGAAAAGTCCGGTTCCTACTTTGCGGTAGGAACCGGACTTTTCTTATGGTGGAGATAAAGAGACTCGAACTCTTGGCCCCCTGCGTGCAAGGCAGGTGCTCTCCCAACTGAGCTATACCCCCATATGGTGGACCTTCAGGGACTCGAACCCCGGGCCGACCGGTTATGAGCCGGTTGCTCTAACCAACTGAGCTAAAGATCCAATAACTGGCGACAACCTACTTTCCCACAGGGCCTCCCCTGCAGTATCATGGGCTCTTTTAGGCTTAACCGTCGTGTTCGGAATGGGAACGGGTGTAGCCCTAAAAGATATAGACACCAGATAATTTGTAAATTACGATATAAATCGTTAATTTACTATACAAAACGCGCATAACAAGAATATTGTTTTCACGTATTGTTTTCCAAAAATGTATGAATATATTTTCAGAACAATAATTATTATAAGTCCTGTACCCCTAACTGTCAACAGATTTTCATCTTTATTTGGCTGAATTCGCCTTTTATTTCAGAGAGGGAATCTTCTCTTGGGGATTCCCTCTCTACCTGTCTCCACCATTTTACTTCAACCCTGATTCTCCAGGAAAAAACGGATACTTCTGTCCAGTATACCATTCATATGGGCGATGGCTATTCCGTAATTGGTCACCGGAATGCTTTTCTTCAGGCTCTTCTCTATACGACTTCTCATTTCCCTTTCGCTGAGCATGCACCCTCCACAGTGGATCACAAGATCAAAGTCTTCCTCCTGGATCTTGAACTGTGTCCCGGAAGAATGGGTGAATCTGAATTCTTTTCCTGTATATTTCTCAATCCATAAAGGAAGCTTCACTGTTCCGATATCATCGCACTGTCTGTGATGCGTACACCCTTCCGAGATGAGAATGGACGCATTCTCCTTCAGATGGGAAATGAGATGGGCACCTTTCACCGCCTCATGAAGATCTCCCTTATACCGGGCCATCAGGATGGAGAAGCTGGTCAGCTGGATGTCATCCGGAACCAAGTCCTTCACCTCTGAAAAGGCCTGACTGTCCGTGATCACGAGCCTTGGTTTCCTTCTTACGCTTTCCAGCGCATCCTTCAGCTCCTCCACCTGAACCACAATGGCCTGAGCTCTGGCATCCAGAATCTCTCTTAGCACCTGCTGCTGAGGAAGGATGATTCTCCCTTTGGGTGCTGCGGAGTCTATGGGGACAACCAGAATGACGATATCCTTGGGTGAAAGAAGATCCGCCAGAATCCTTTTCTCCTTCTTCTCTCTGGACATGACTTTTCCCATGAGCTCCTTCAGTTCGTGGATGTTTTCCCGTGTCCTGGCACTGACAGGCAGGACCCACTCATTCTTCCTGTCTCCAGGAAGAGACGCAGATTCCTTTAGAAGATCCGTCTTATTCAGCACGATGATGTACGGAATCTTTTTTTCTTTCAGCGCATCGATCAGCTCCTCGTCTTCCTTTCCGATTCCTTCACAGGCGCTGATCACCACCAGCGCCAGATCCGACTTATCCAGAACATTACGGGTTCTCTCGATTCTCATTCTCCCCAGTTCTCCCTGATCGTCCAGACCGGGGGTATCCATCATGACCACTGGTCCAAGAGGAAGCAGTTCCATGGCTTTTAAGACCGGGTCTGTGGTGGTGCCTCTGATTTCTGAAACGATGGACAGATCCTGGTCTGTGATGGCATTGATGATGCTTGATTTTCCTGAATTGATCCGACCGAATATGCCGATGTGGAGTCTTTCTCCTCCGGGTGTGCTCTGAAATCCCATTTTATTTCACCCTTCCTTCTTTAAAATCTGAAATCTCTTTTACCCGCGCCGGTTTCCATGAGATTCTCAATCGCTCTTTCCTTCACTCTTGGATTCGTGATTTTATGCACTTCCTTCTCAATCATCTGCTCCCCAAGTATTCTCGTTTCTTCGCTGGCATAATCCATCAGGTATTCCTTCAGCGTGATCAGTGCATTGGGATGACAGCAGTTGATGATCTGTCCGCTTTTCAGAAGCATCATGAAACGGTCTCCGGTTCTTCCCTCTCTGTAGCAGGCAGTGCAGAAACTTGGAATATGTCCCATTTCCATGAGCCATTTCACGATCTCATCCAGTGTTCTTTTATCGCTCACATCAAACTGTTCGGATTTGTCCTCATCCAGTTCCGGCAGAACATATCCGCCCACACTGGTTCTGGACCCTCCGCTGATCTGAGAGACGCCCAGCTTAAGCACTTTCTCCCTGCAGGACTGGCTTTCTCTGGTGGAAATGATCATGCCCGTATAGGGAACTGCGATTCGGATGCAGGCTACAATCTTGGCGAAGGTTTCATCATCGATGCCGTTTTCGAAGGCATCCGCATCGATGTCATCTGCATGTCTGATTCTTGGCACACTTAACGTATGCGGTCCTACACCAAAGGTTTCCTCCAGATGTTCCGCATGCATGAGAAGCCCCGTAAACTCGTATTTAAACCGTTCCAGTCCGAAGAGAACACCAAGTCCAACATCATCGATGCCGCCTTCCATGGCACGGTCCATGGCTTCTGTATGGTATTTGTAGTTGTGTTTCGGACCCGTAGGATGAAGCGCTTCGTAGCTTTCCTTGTGATAGGTCTCCTGGAAGAGGATGTAGGTTCCGATGCCTGCTTCCGCAAGTTTTCTGTAGTTCTCCACCGTGGTGGCCGCGATGTTCACATTCACTCTTCGTATGACACCATTCTTGTGCTTCACATCATAGATGGTTCGGATGCTTTCCAGCACATATTCAATGGGACTGTTCACCGGGTCTTCTCCTGTCTCAAGGGCGAGACGCTTATGTCCCATGTCCTGAAGGGCCATGACTTCTCTTCTGATTTCCTCCTGGGAGAGCTTCTTCCTCGCAATATGCTTGTTCTTCAGATGATACGGACAGTATACACATCCGTTGACGCAGTAGTTGGACAGATAAAGGGGTGCGAACATGACGATTCTGTTTCCATAGAATCTTTCTTTGATCTCTTCCGCCAGAGCATAGATCTCCTCATTGAGATCTTCAAAAGCGCACTCCAGAAGGATGGCCGCTTCTCTGTGGTGCAGTCCTTTGCCTTCCCTTGCCTTTTCGATGAGTGCTTTCACCACAGCGCGGTCCTTGGCCTGCGCCTGTGCGTAGTCCAGCGTCTTCAGGATCTCTTCGTGACTGATGAATTCTTCCGCATTTCTTGATTTCACATTATACATTGCTGCTACCTTCCTTCTTTCTTTCTTAATGGAGTATCTGCTGCATCTTCTGATATTCTGGAGAGGTGATCTCCTCTGTCCACCACCACCTGAAATCCGATCGTCTCCATGGATTCCTTCAGAAGGTGAAGACTTTCGGCGGCCTCTGATCCTGTATAGGCTTTATTGTCATACAGCATGTATTTTTTTCTTACATTCATGGGAGACAGATTCGGCATCACCACATTGGCTCCTGAGAGGATGCCCAGTTCCCTGCCTGCTGCATCCGCAGTGCCGAGGGATGTGGTCGCCGGAATCAGCGCTTCCGGCAGCATGATACGGATGAGTGCGAGCATGAAGAGTGTCAGTGGCACAGAGCCGCTGGAACAGTCACTGAAAATGGAATCCTTGTGTGGGATGAACGGTCCGATGCCCACCATTTCAGGCTGCAGGTCATGTATCAGAACCATATCCTTCGCAAGAGACCTGCTCGTCTGATGCGGTGAACCCACCATGAAGCCTGTGCCCACCTGATATCCGATTTCTTTGAGCGTATAGAGATGGGCAGTTCTTGCGGCCAGCTCATTCCCTTCTGGATGAAGCTTTCTGAAATGCTCTTCTTCTGCCGTCTCATGACGAAGAAGATATCTGTTTGCACCGGCATGGTAGAGCTTCCGATAGCTGTCTCTGCTTCGTTCCCCCAATGACAACGTGATGGCACAGTCCGGATAGGACTGTCTGATTCTTCCGATCATCTTCACCAGACGCTCATCCGTGAAATAGGGGTCTTCTCCCCCCTGAAGGACAAAGGTTCTGAATCCCAGTTCATATCCTGTTCTGCAGCAGGAAAGAACCTCCTCTTCTGTAAGACGATACCGCTGCGCATTTCTGTTTCCGTTTCTGATGCCGCAGTAGAAACAGTCCCGTCTGCAGTAACTGGTCAGCTCTATCAGTCCTCTGATGTAGATTCTCTTTCCATAGGTTTCTTCCAGCAGGTCTCCTGCAAGGGATCTTGCCAATTGCAGTTCCTCTTCCGTATGGCTCTCGATGAGTTCTCTGAATTCCGATTCCTTCAGTACATGTTCTCTTGCAAGTTTCCTTATGAGCATTTCGTTTCTCTTCATAGAGACTCCTTTTTGCTTTTCGCATAGATGGTCTTGGAGGAAACACCGGGAAGCATCCCCAGTTTTCCTGATAGGGTACTGATGACATCCATGGGCGCATCCACTGCGACGGATATGATGTTCATGTTCTTTTCTCGGTAGGGAATCCCCATTCGTCCGATGACATATTCTCCATATTCATGCAGAATCCGGTTGAGTTTCTCGGCGGATTCATACTGCTCCACAACAATTCCAATAAGTGCAACTCGCTTCTCCATCTCTTCCTCCATAAAAAAATGCGCCACAAGGCGCACAAAAATCATCCTTCAATCCTGCGCCTTTTCCATCGGGATTTCCCTCTGGGTGAGTACCAGTTCTACTTTAAGGTTTGAAGAAAGGTAAACCCTCGCTTCGCACCTTTTTCATCATATCATATTTATTGTTAATTTTATATCATAATTAGAAATTTTTGAGCCTTCTTTTCCATAAAAAAATCTCCGTTTCATCATCAGAAAGGAGATTTCATCATCATTATTTTAAAGAATCGTCATAGTCGGACAGCTTCACAAAATCATACCCCATTTCTCTAAGCATTGGAATCACTTGTTTTATGCCTTCTCCGATCTCTTTGTTCGGATGATTCATATGGTATAGAAAGATGGAACCCGGCTTTACGCCGCGTGCAGATCGAACCATCTGCTCCTTGTTAAAAGTTGCACCAGCATCCCCCAGCACATCATAGTTCACAGCCTTGAGATTCAGTTCCTTCAGGATTTCCAGGGCCACATCATCATAGAAGGCGGTGCCGGATCTGAAATACCTGGGTGTTCTTCCTGTATGGGAGAGAATCAGCTGCTGGTTCTTCATGATCTCCTGAAAAACCTCCTCGATTCCTTCCGTTCCTCTGATGCCATAGGCAGATCGTCCATCCATGGACAGAGGTTTATGGCCATAGCCGTGGTTCTCGATATCAAAAAGTTCATGCTGAGACAGCATCTCCATAATTTCCTTGTTCTCTTCTATCCATCTGCCATTGATGAATAGGGTCGCAGGGATCCGCTCTTTCATGAGATAGGTTATGAGGTCCTCATCAAAAGCACTGCCATGTGGACCACCACAGGCATCAAAGGTCAGTGCCGCAATTTTCTCATCTGTCCTGATGCCGGTCATTACGCCATCGATATTCTCCCCAAATAC